>JAYSRS010000410.1:0-11880 GCA_043720935.1 Saprospiraceae bacterium | reverse complement strand
CAATGCGATAAATAACCGATGATTCCGATTTATTTTATCGTTTTTGATTGTTTAATTTACAAAATCAAGTAAATTTGTTCAATTAAAACGTTTTTTTGTTTCAAATATACGTTAAATTCACTACTTAATTTGAAAAAAATGATAGGAAATAATACGCTCAAATTTATTGATTTATTCGCTGGCTTAGGTGGTATTCGCCTTGGTTTTGAACAGGCTTGCCAAGATTTAGGCATTGAAACAGAATGTGTATTAACGTCTGAAATAAAGCCTCATGCGATTCAAACGCTTAAACACAACCATCATCACGAGCATTTCGTGGGCGATATTTTTCAAGTAAAAACGGAAAATATTCCCGATTTCGATTTTTTGTTTGGTGGTTTTCCGTGTCAACCGTTTAGTGCGAGTGGAAAGAGGCAAGGCTTCGCGGATACACGCGGGACTTTGTTTTTTGAAATTGAGCGCATTATTAGAGATAAGCAACCACAAGGCTTTATTTTAGAAAACGTGGAAGGTTTGGTGAAGCATGATTTAGAAAATAAACACGATGAAATTGGTCGAACACTTAAAACAATTTTATATAAACTTGAAGAAGAATTAGGCTATCAAGTCGCTTGGAAAGTGCTAGATTCGGTACATTTTGGCGTACCGCAATCAAGAAAACGGGTTTTTATTGTGGGTACGAAAAACCATAAAATATCTCTAAATGCTTTTGAATCAAGCTATAAAGTGATAAGAGATGTCTTGGAAAAAGGAAAAAAGACGATGGACACCGCTTTTACTAAAAAGTTATTTGCCCATTTCAACGTCAAAGAATTGTATGGAAAATCCATAAAAGACAAGCGCGGTGGTGAGAACAACATCCACAGTTGGGACATTGGATTGAAAGGGGAATGTAGTGAAGCGCAAGTAAATTTGTTGAATCGCTTGTTTAAAGAACGTAGAAAAAAACAATGGGCGGCAGAAATTGGCATTGACTGGATGGATGGAATGCCTTTGACATTGAGCCAAATACGGTCTTTTTATCTAACAAATAACTTATTTGATACAACTGATGTCAAAGATTTATTGGAAGATTTAGTGAGCAAAGGTTATTTAAAATTTGAGCATCCTAAGAAATTAATTAGTGAAAATACTGAGGGGGGTGTCGTTAAGTCACGCGTGTATGATGAAACGAAACCAAAAGGCTACAATATTATAACGGGCAAATTGAGTTTTGAAGTCAACAAAATATTAGACCCAAATGACATCGCGCCTACGCTTGTCGCAACGGACATGGTTAAAATTGTTGTACCTGATGGCAACGGCATCCGACGCTTGACAATCAGAGAAGGGTTAAGAATTTTTGGCTACCCCGAAACTTACAATATACCCGTAAAAGAGACTTTGGCCTTTGATTTACTAGGAAATACAGTCGTTGTACCCGTCGTGAAAGCGATTTCTGAACGAATTTTGAGCGTCTTGGAATTTTCCAATCAAGCAGAAGCATTAGAAATTGAGTACGCTTAAATCGGTATTCCTGTGTTTCTTAGATACCTTTCTTTAACGTTTTCAAGCCAATCCCTTTTATATTGGTCGCATTGCGGATATAAATCGTGCGTTTGAGCAATGGCATTCAAAAAATCGGATTTGTTTTCAAAAGGATTGTATTTTAGTCTATTTGAATACCAAATACAAGGACGAATGTTGTAAATTTGATTTCTTTTGACTTGTAATTTTATAGGGTCAGTACCAGAAGTGCTTGTCAATTCCCAAACTTTTTTAAGCCAAACGTTGTCAATCGACAATTGAGCGTCTATCATTTTGTAACTCAAAATTAAATAATCGGCATCAATTCTTTCGGGAATAACTAAAAGAGACGTGCAATAGCTGCCAAAATTGGCAATATCAAACGCAGGGCTTGCATCCGCATTGAACGTTTTAAGTTCTAAAAGCCCCGAATTTGGACTTTCAGTCAATAAAAAATCGGGAAATTGTTGTGAATGAGCAAGTTCTCTGAAATAATAGCCTTTTTGATTTAGCCATTCGCCAAGCCATTCTTGTAATAAATCCCCAATAGCGTCTTTTCCATTGTATTTTGCAGAAATACCGCCAAGCGTGATTTCTATGCTGCCAATTTGCTCCTTTATTTTGAATTCGTTGACAAGTTGGTTGTAAATTTCTAGTGCCGTAATTTTGTTGTTAATTACCATTTTTATTTTGAATTGTGCTTTTGAAACTGTGTTTTATAGGGTAAGTGTATGTTCGCAGCAAATGTATAAAGGTTTTGATTATATTATATTTTATAGCAATTCAATTTGAAAATCGTGTGCTGAAAGTTCTTATTTCGGCAACGTGAAAAAGAAAGTCGATCCCTTCCCCGTCTCCGATTCTACCCAAATCTTGCCGCCTAATTGATGCACAATTTTTTGACAAATAGACAAACCTATGCCCGTTCCTTCGTATTTTTCACGGTTGTGGAGGCGTTGAAAAATGACAAAAATCCGTTCTTGATGTTCCGCATCAATGCCGATGCCGTTGTCTTCGACGCTAAAAAGCCAATGATCGCGGCGGTCTTCGGCGTTAATTAAGACAATTGGGCGGCTATCGGGCTTGTTAAATTTTAAGGCATTGCCAATCAAATTTTGAAACAATTGCACCAAAAGTGATTGCATAGACATCACATTTGGCAAAACGCCGCTCATCACGCTGGCATACGTTTCTTCAATTTTCAAGTGCAAATTATCCTTCGCAATCGTCACAACTTGTTGAATATCAACCCCTTCTGGTTCTATTTCAATTTTTCCAATCGTCGCGTATTGCAGCAAAGCGTCTAAAAGGGCGTTCATCCTATTAACACCATCGTTAATGTATCGGAAATACATCGAGGATTCGCCGCCCAATTTCATCGCGTAGGTTTGCTGAATCACCTGACTAAACGAGCCAATCATCCGCAAAGGTTCTTTCAAGTCGTGCGACGTAATGTAAGCAAATTGTTGGAGTTCTTCATTCGCCTGTTTGAGTTGGCCGTTTTGTTGAGCGATTTGGTCGCTTTTTTCCAAAAGAATGCCTTGAAAACCATTTTCCCGCGTCAATTCTTCAATCCGTTGCTGTTTTTCACGGAGCGAAAACCGAATTTCAAGGTCTAGGGCGTGCATCGTGCGTTGCATCCGTAGATAGTCAACTTGCTTCGTAGAATATACTTTTTCCGCTCGAAAAGCCCGTTTGAAGTCACCTACTTTTTCATAAATATCGGCTAATAATCTAAACCCGCGCAATTCTGATGTATCATCTTTTGCATTTTTAGCGGCTTCAATGCCATTTACGGCTTGTTGAGTGGCCCCCTCAGTATTGCCTGCTGCAAAATGAATTTCGGCGATATTCAGTAAATTTATGGGATGATTGGCCGCGCCATTTTTACGATTTATGTGCTTTCTAGCTTCAATACTCCGTTTATTAGCCAATAAATTCCGACAAATCAAGGTGTGGGCGTGGGCCGACATATCATTTTGAGCCGTTTTTTCGGCAACGTCCAAACCACGTTCAAAATAGTCATTGGCCAAATCGTACTGTTCAGTCGCGTAGCAAAGGTTACCCAAATTAAGATTTACGGCAATGCGTGTATTGTCATTCAAAACGTCTGTATAATCCGTAATCGCTTTTTCGTAGCGGTCGAGGGCGTCTTCGTAGTTGAATAAATTGGCATACACATTCCCAATATTTATCAGACAATGCGCCACATTTGAGCGAAAACCGACGCGTTCGCTTTGTGCCAATGATTCTACAAAATGCGTCATCGCCGACCGATAATCAGACTCTATGCTCCGCACAATGCCTAAATTGAGCAAAGCTGTGGCTTCAAGGGCTTCGTCTTTTATGTGTCGGGAAATATCTAAAAGGGCGCGGCTAAAAACGTCGAGTTTTTCAAAATCTTGGCGGCGGCGATGGATTTGAGCGAGATGTTGCAATAAATCGGCCTTCAATTCGTCCGATTTTTCGATGCACTCCTCAAACGCTGTTTCTGCTTGTTGCGCAACCGAAAGGGCAGCCGCGAAGTCATTTTGATGCTCTTTCAGGCGACTTGCTTCGATAAGCGACCGAACATCCCACGCCAAAACAACTGACTTTGGGTCATGCGAAGTCGGCATTTCAAGCGCGATGCTGTTATCAATATTGTCGGTATATCCTTGTAACATGATGATTCTAAATTGTTGGCTTCCTCCGTTTGACGAAATACTGTTGTTAAATGACCCCCTCAGCATTTTTAGGTTGTGCGCCGTGTAATTGAGCATTTCTAGATTTGATAACTTTTTGAAAGTTGTCAAAATCTTACATACGTGTGAAAATCTTAAACCGTGAATAAATTGTTTTGTTTCATAACTCATTGTCTATCAACGCTGAAAGGGTACGTTTTCGATGATTTTAGAAAGACAAATATCTCAATAATTATCCGAAACTAACATTTTTAGGGTATTTTCTTCTCTAAAACTAACTATTTTTTGGTATGTCGTAAAAGCAAAATATTTATTTCGCAAAAAAATATTTATTTTGACTACATAAATCTTTGAAAATCAGTTGTTTGATAATTCATTTAATGCTGCTCAGCATTTGCCGATTCTTTTTTATAAAACTTCGCGCTTCGTTTTTACTTTTGTCCTCTCGTTTTCAGAATTTAGTAACAATCCAATTTTCAATAATCAACTAAAAATAGTTATGATACAACGGCTACAAAGCATTTTTTTATTGCTCGCATCAGGCGCGATTGCCTCGCTTTTTTCACCAATTATGGCACTCGGTAAGGTCGTACACGGGCAAGCAGCTGCGCCTTCGCCTCTTGCGGACGGCCTTTTTACAATTTCGGATGATATGAGTTTAACCGTCTTGGCGGGTGTTGCGGCGGGTGTATTTTTTGCCGCGATTTTTCTCTACAAAAAACGTTCCTTTCAAGCCACAATCACGCAAATCGGCAATCTTTTATCGGGCGGTTTATTAGCTTATGGCTACTATTTGTTTTCAAAAGCGGCCCCCTCTGTATCCGCAGCTCAAATCAGCGAAACCGCACAAGCCTCAGAAGTTGGTTATGGTTTTGGCATCGGCGCGCCGATTTTAGCGATGGTTTTGAGCCTTTTGGCCATTCGTTTTATCAAAAAAGACGAAGCGATTGTAAGGTCTGCTGACCGTTTGCGGTGAGTCTTAGAATCTGAATTATAAATTTGAAATATTCTCAACATGACTAGAGTTGAACTCAAACAATCCCTCTTAATCATTTTCCCCTTAGCGGCGGCGAGTCTCGCAATTTGGCTTTTTGAAATCACCAAAATCATTGGTTGGAAAAGTCTGCAATGGCTCGAAACGGACTTATTTTCGCCGTACATCATTTGCTGCTTGGCGGCGGCGTGTTTTATGACGCCGATGCTGCTCAAATACCGAAAAATTGATGGCAAAATCATCTTGACCTTTTTGACGTTTTCGCTCATCAATGTCATTGCATTTTTTTTAGCCGAAGTCTTTTTCAAAGGTATTTACAGCCGCGCTGATTTGGCGAGTAATAAATATGCGTTTTATTTTCTCGGCGTTATGATTTTTATAGGATTTAGTATTGGTTATTATTTAGTTACACATTATTTAATTGTCAATATGCCAAAAACATTTGCCGCTGTTTTCGCTACTTCGGAAGTTTTGATGTTCCTTTTAGCCATCATTACGGTCTATTTTATTCGCGGTTTTGGGCCTAATTACGACCTTATTGATGCTATCAAAATGGGTTATCCACAGTTTTGGGTGTGCATTCTTTTAGGATTAAGCGGCGTTTTTATCATTGCTAAAAATGCTGAACAGGAGGAGAATTAGCCCCCTCAGTATTTTTCATAAAAAATTGATTGTCAAATGATTAGAGAAATTTTAATCGAGAATTTTAAGTCTATTCCTTCCTTGAAAATGGAATTGGGCCGCTTCAACGTGCTGATTGGCGCGAATGGGTGTGGCAAATCTAATATTTTGGAAGCGATTGCGATGGGTTGTGCCGCAGCAGAAGATAAATTAGATAATGCTTCACTGATAAATCGCGGCTTGAGGCTCACCGAACCGAAATTGATGAAATCGGGGTTTAAAGAAGCAGATTCTAATGCCCAAGTAAAGATTCAGTTTACTAATGATAAAGGCATTTTTAATTATGTTTTAGAAAATGATAATCAACCTTTTACTGAATGGAGAAATCTAACTGATAAGTTTATTAATCAACTGATTGATAAAGCAATCATTGACAATGAATCCGTTGCTAAAGAGTTAGTTGTCAAAAAATTAAACAACAACAAATTAGATGCTTCAATAATAGATACATCTGAATTCGCAGAGATGTATAAAGCTTCAATGGAAAAAGTGAGGCTTCAGATACATGAAACACTCGGTACTCAGACTAATACAATTCGTATTTCAAGAGAAACTGATTTCTCAATTTATTCCCCCGAAAATTATTTTTTACGTCGTTTTGAAGATGAAGACAAAGGAAAGGTTTTAGGCTTGCGAGGCGAAGGTTTATTTCAAATGTTGCAAGTAATTTCAAGTAACAATTTAAAGAAATTTGACGAAATCAAGCAACACTTAAGCGTCTTTGATTGGTTTGAAAATGCTGAAATTCCAAGCGATTTGATGTCAACAGAAAAGCGTTTAAGGATAACCGATGCTTATTTGCAAGACGGTTTAAAGTATTTCGACCAAAAAAGTGCTAATGAAGGTTTCCTATATTTGCTTTTTTATCTAACGCTTTTTATAAGTGAATACACGCCAAAGTTCTTCGCCATCGACAATATTGATAATGCCTTAAATCCGAAATTAGGGGCTGAATTGATGCAAATATTGGCGAAATTGGCGAAAAAATACAATAAACAAGTCATTTTCACGACGCACAATCCTGCTATTTTAGATGGTTTAGATTTATCGGGTGGTGAGCAACGACTATTTGTTATTTCCCGCAATAAATCGGGCCATACGAAGGCTTTACGCGTACCTGATAAAGAGCGAAATACGCGATTGTCGGAGAGTTTTATTCGTGGTTATATTGGTGGTCTTCCTAAAAATTTTTAAATCATGGTTAAATTTGGTTTCGTTGTAGAAGGGCCGACGGATAGGGCTGTCCTTGAAAATATTTTAATTGGCTATTTTGATGAAGATATTTCTGAATATTTTACGCGTTTGCAACCGCGTGAAATGAAAGATTCGGGCGGTTGCAAACGCATCTTAACCTATTGTCAATCAACGGATTTTGTAGATGCTTTTGATGATAGCGATTTTGTAATCGTCCAAATTGATACCGATAGAAGTTTTGAATTCAATGTTCTACACGACGAAAACGGAGAAAAATTAACAATTGAAACGCTTGTTCAAAACGTTAAAACATATTTTGACACCTTATTCAAAACGGCTTTTGGCGACGCTTTTTTAGACACGTTTGGCCACCGAATTTTATTTGCCGTTGCGGTTCATTCAACCGAATGTTGGCTTTTACCACTTTATTTCAAGGCCGATAAAGACAAAATGGACATAAAAAATTGCTACCAAAAACTCAATACTAAAATTGAAGGTTTGACTAAAACCTATAAAAAATACGACGCCATTTCTGCCGATTATCGCAATGCTAAAACGCTGGGAAAATCGGTGGATAAAAATACAAGTTTGAATTTATTTTTTGAAGAACTGCTTGAAAAAGTGCCAAAAACGGCTAAAAATGCCTAAAATACTGAGGGGTCTAAATTTGAAAAACAAATACATTATGAACTTTGAACTCCTCCCAATCCTCAATTTGATGCTTAATTTCTACGAAAAACCACGCGATTTCGATAGATTTCAAACCTATTTAGCCTTGTTGCAAGGCGATACAAAAGGTGATTTGGTCTTGCCAATTAGCGGTTTTAATCCGATGGCAAAGGCACACGTTTTGGACAAACTCCGTGAATTTAAAGCCTTAGATGCCGAAAAAATCATGTCCGAAACACTCGCCAATGCGTTTCCAAAACAGAAAAATGCGCCCGTTTTAAAGTCGCTTTGACCCTAGCGGACGATGCACAAGGTGGTTGGACAAACCGTTTTACAACCGATTTTGACAGTAAATTTAAAATCAACGCCCTCGTCAATCGGCAATTTTGCACACCCGTTTTTCGGACAAGTGAGGATTATTCTACAACTATAATTCAAGAACGGGCAATGGAATAGGCGTTTAGAACGGTCTATTGGCACAACAAAAAAACAAGGCCACAGACGCTGAAAGACCACCTTGAACAAGAACAATTTGTCGCTAAAAATACCACCTACAAAAGTCCAAAACCTGATTGTGATGTCCCATCTTTGCGGCAATTTTATACAACCCACGCCGATTCAGATGATTATGCCTTGATTTTCAACTTTTTCTATGGCGACGCAGCTTCTGAATCGTTGGGTTTCAAAACTTTTGGAACTGAAAACGCGCTAGCAGGGTTCAAGTTTGCCCGACACGTACAGGCGACTTTAGTCGTCTGATTTTGTACAACACAGGCGACTGAAGTCGCCTGTACATAAAATTTTTTAATTATGTCAAAACCAAGTATTCCGCAAGGAACGCGGGATTTTACGCCCGAAATAGTCGCCCATCGCACCTATATTTTTGATACGATTCGACGCGTTTTTCAGAAATACGGCTTTGCGCCGATTGAGACGCCGACGCTTGAAAATTTGTCAACTTTGACAGGAAAATACGGCGAAGAAGGCGATAAATTGCTGTTCAAAGTTTTGAATAACGGCGATTATTTGTCGAAAGCAGACCCCTCAGTATTGGAAGCCAAAAATTCATCAAAACTCATTCCGCAGATATGCGACCGTGGTTTGCGCTACGATTTGACGGTGCCGTTTGCGCGTTACGTCGTGATGCACCAAAACGAGATTACCTTTCCTTTCAAACGCTATCAAATTCAACCCGTTTGGCGGGCTGACCGTCCGCAACGTGGTCGGTATCGTGAATTTTATCAATGTGATGCCGACGTTGTAGGCTCGACTTCGCTCGTGTACGAGGCGGAATTGGCGCAGATTTATGATGAAGTTTTCAAGGCGTTTGGGCTGAATGTGGTTATTAAGATAAATAATCGAAAAATATTATTTGGCATGGCCGAAGCGGCGGGTATTTCCGACAAATTTATGGACATGACAATTGCGATTGACAAACTCGATAAGATAGGTTGGGAAGGCGTGGCAACGGAATTACGCAATAGAGAAATTGGTGAATCGTCAATTGAATTAATTAGTAAACTATTGACTATCAATAATTTAGATGGTTTAGAAGCTTATGGTGATAAATCCGAATCATTACTGAGGGGTATCGCTGAACTCCGAAAATTCCACAAGTATTTCGACCAAAAGCCTTCGGCAAACCCCGTTCAATTCGACATCACGCTCGCTCGTGGTTTGAATTATTACACGGGCTGCATTTTTGAAGTAGCGGCAACGGACGTAAAAATGGGCAGCATCGGCGGCGGCGGTCGTTACGATGATTTGACAAGCGTTTTTGGTTTGAAAAACGTGTCGGGCGTCGGCATCAGTTTTGGTGCAGACAGAATTTACGATTGTCTCGCCGAACTCAACCTTTTTCCGTCGGCATCTGCCGAGAGTTTGAAGGTGCTTTTTGTGGCTTTTGATGAAGAAACGCACCTTTTTGCCTTCGATTGTTTGACAAAAATACGCGAAGCAGGCATCAATTCGGACATTTATCCCGAACCTGCGAAGCTAAAAAAACAATTGGATTACGCCGATAAACGCGCCGTGCCTTACGTCGTTTTGATTGGTTCGGATGAAATGGAATCTGGTATTTTAACCGTAAAAAATATGAAAACAGGGGAGCAACAAAAGTTGGCATTAAGTCAAATTATTGATTTATTTACTATATAAGTGTTTATAAACGTTTGTTTTACAAATATTTCACAACTTTGCCGATCCGTTAGGAACGAGATATTTATAACCGCCGATTTCAATCGGCGGAAAAACAAATACTGATTTTTCCTTTTGTCTCAGAGAGACAACATCGTGCGTTTATGGTGTTGTCTCTCCGAGACAAAAGAAAACTGGTCATGAGCTGACCCGCCGATTGAAATCGGCAGTTACAAATATTTAGTCCCTACGGGACGGTGCGTAAAATCAGTTTTTTAGTCAAAATACTGAGGGGCCTCTTTTTCGTAAAATCAAAAACAATACAGCATGAAATTAGCAATAATTGGTGATTTTAATCCAAATTTTCGACCGCACGTTGCGACGAATGAAGCGATTGAACATTCATTACATTATTTGAATGCGTCTTTAACGGTTGATTGGATACCGACGCTTGATATTGAAGCAAATTTCGATACAATAACGGTTAATTATCAAGGTTTTTGGATTGCCCCGGGAAGTCCGTACTTAGAAGGTCATCCGTTTTTCATTGCAACGTTGTTTGTGCCGCAAGACAATTCTAGTTTTGAGGAACCACATAAATTGATAACAATATTTTTGGCGTTGATTATCAATGGTTTAAGTAGATAAATTATTATTATAGTGCAACCAATTCCGATAGAGTTGAGCATTTAAGTTGTAGCTCGAATGCGGCGTAGCTGCAAAATCTCGGTAATACTTATTCAACAACGACTTTTAGATGCGGTGTAACCGCAAAACAGCACGTTTAGCGGTTACACCGCATGGAAAAAATTGGACTGTAGGTAGTTGTTACCGAGATTTTGCAGCTACGCCGCAGTTACATCTACAAATATAAAACTTATCAACGCTCAACTTTATCGGCGTTACAATTGTGTGACATCACTCAATAAAATATTTAAAATGAAAAATATACTGATAGCCTTCACCATTATTCTGATTTTTGCGCGTTGTGGCGGCAAAACGGACGCATCAAAAGCGGTTGATAAAACACCGTTTTTCGATGTCAAAGGTTTTTTTAGCAGCGAAATTAAGCGACTTACTGAGGGGGGGACAAAAATTGAAAAAACGGTAACGATTGGTGGGAAATCTGAAACAAAAACCATCGAAAAGGCCGATTTTGAGAAAGAACTTGCGCTTTTTCTAGCGTCCGACATCAATAAACCCGCTTGGCGCGATAAATACCGCATCGAAAAAACGGCGGGGCGTTCGCTCGAATCTTTTTTGGCAAAAGACGACGATTTGAAGACAAAACGCTTGGATATTTACCGTTTTCCACCGAACGGCGTGACGCAAATCAGGATTCTGAACAGTGATAAAAGCAGCGTTACAGAGTCGCAACAAAGCCTGAACTACGACATCGGAACGGGTTATAGCATTGAGACATTTCAGCAGTTTTTAGGCTCTGATTCAAGCAAAATTAAGATTGACGTGCGGTTTTTGAAATGAATGTTAGAAACTGTTTTAAAACCTTACGCACTGTTTCTCGCTTCGCTCGAAAGGCGTGCGGAAAAGGATTTTTTAGGGGCGACGTTGTTTTTTGTTGAAAAATCGAAGATTTTTCAACAAAAAAACAACGTCGCCCCGATAGACTTACTCAATCGGCGTCTTTTGAGCGAAGCGAAAAACAGCCCGTAAACTGTGTAATAGGTTTTAAAACAGTTTCTTAGAAATAAACGTCGTCGAGGTTTGAAACCCTGTCCATTACCCACATCTTTTTTGAGTTCTCAAATCCGTAGGATTTGCACGTTTATAGAAAAAAACGAACGAACAGAATCCCGAATCCGTTAGAATTCGCACATTTATAGATAAAACAACCGTGAAAGTTCCCCGAATCCGTTAGGATTCGCACGTTGAAAGTTCGGCGCATTTTGAACAAACGTGCGAATCCTAACGGATTCGGGATTCTGTTCGTTCGTTTTTTTCTATAAACGTGCAAATCCTACGGATTTATGAGGTCAAAAAACTTGTGGGTAATGG
>JAYSRS010000409.1:0-11923 GCA_043720935.1 Saprospiraceae bacterium | reverse complement strand
CAACTCAAAAGATAAGCCTGCCCAAGACAACCATGATGGGGTATTGACTTTAAGATTCCATACATTTTTGCCTATCGCCGTCTCTTCTTTCATAAATTTATGGTAAAATAGAGTGAAGTGATCCGTCAGTTTATACAATGCTTGGTTTTTAGCCGTGCCGAAAGGGTGATATTTTGTCACAAACCCTGATTCTAACAATTCCTCAATCACTTCGGTCAAACTGCCGCCCGAGGGCAATTGGGCCTTTTCGGCTAACTCATTTCGGGAAAAACCAGTTGATTTTTTAACCAATGTTCTCAAAACAATTTCATGATTTTGGGCATTATCGAAGAGCGATTTCAGAAGTTCGGCATATTCATCTATCAAAAAACCATTATCCATAAAACATACACGATTAATGAATTGTGCAAGGCTTTCTCCTTTTCTGATACGGTCTAAATAGAAAGGTACGCCGCCTGTCACCATATACAATTGCAGTATATCGTACCGACTCATTTTGATGAATCTGTCCATCAAAAACAATTCAGTTTCTTTTAATGTAAAGGGTTTAAGTTTGATTCTTTCGGCAAGGCGATTGTGCAATCCGCCTTTGTTTTTAACGATTTTTTTAATCATCCAAGAAGCCGCCGAGCCACATATTACCACTACTAAGTCGTTTCTTTTGGTGCAGTAAACATTCCAAAAGTTCTCAAAAGCCATCAAAAAATTGGATTTGGGCGTATCAAACCACGGCAATTCATCAAAAAATAAGACTTTTTTCTTCTGTCCTTTCAAAGTAGTCAGATAGGTTTGGATAAGGCCAAACGCCTCCATCCAAGAGGTCGGATAAGTCAATTTATCAGAAGCCAACCTATAGCCCGACACAACATCGAAAACTTGTTTGAGTTGGTCTTCCCTGCTGCCATTGTGCAGTCCTGATATTTCAAATTTGATAAGCGTATCAAAATGATTTCTAATAAGAAAGGTTTTACCCACCCGCCTACGCCCGTAAACGGCAATCAATCTTGATTCATTCGCTTGTAGGCAATCGTTGAAAATATTGCGCTCTTCTGTTCTACCAATCAGTGCCATTTTATAATGCTTTTTTTTGAGAAACAAAGATAAATAAAAAGGTGATTTTGGCTGACTATAATTTCACTTTTAAAAATCACTAAATAATTTTACAACAAAAAAATTCATAAATAATTGATTACAAACGATTTATAAAAATATTTACAAATCTATAATTAGCCAAAATTGCTATTTTTTGTCAACTTTGGCTGACTATACATTTTAATGTCAATAAATCGCTCGTAAGACCCCCTCAGTATATCAACAAAAAAAGGCTTCATAAAACGCAAAACACGTTTTGTGAAGCCTTTTTTTGTTGATATACTGAGGGGGGTCTCACCGATAATTTTTCTTAAACATCATCGGATTATTGCCCGTTATTTTTTTGAAAATGCGATTGAAATACGACAAGCTTTCAAAACCGCAATCAAAACAGACTTCTGACACCGTTTTATCTAGCAATAGCAATGTTTTAGCTTGATTGATGCGGTATTGATTGACAAATTCCGTGAAGGTCATTAAAGTCATTTTTTTGAAATAGCGACAAAAAGCGGCATGCGTTAAATGCGTCAATTCAGCCATTTGTGCAATATCAATTTTCTCCTTGTAATGTGCTTCGATGTAGGCATAGACAACTTTCAAGCGTTGTTGCTCCTTTAATTTGTATTGCCCCGCAATCGGTTTAGCGTCTAAAACGACCAAATCGGGTGATGTGGCCAAGTCTTGAAAAATGGTCAGTAGCTCAATTAATTGCTCAAAATGCGCCAATTCGGGCAGCTTTTGCAATCTTTCACCAACGCGTTGCTTGGTTTCGCCCGTAAAATAAACGCCTCGTTTGGCCTTTTCAAACAAATCCCTCACCGCCGACAACTCTGGCACGAGGGCAAACGCTTTGGATAGAAAATCCTCCCGCAACTGAATCACGACCTTTTCGTAAGGCGTTTTGATGCCATAATCAAAGTTCAAATGCGGAATGTACGGCCCAATAAACACCAAATCGCTTTGCTCAAACCGCGCAATATGCTCGCCGATATGCCGCGTTCCGTCTGCCCCGTGTAGGTAAACGATTTCATATTCGGGATGGTAATGCCAAAAGAAAAAGTCATTCAATTTCGGCGAAAAAATGCGGAACGAGCTGTCCGCATCGGGTCTTATATTTTCAAAAATGAGTTTCATTGTCTTTTTTTTATTTTGGGGATACCCCTCAGTAAAACGAGGCTTTTCTTCTCAAATAACAATAACCTGTATGACTAACCCCAACTTTTAAGTTGGGGAACAATGCTTAACAGATTCATTCGGCTTTAGCCACTCACTTATTGTGCAAGATTCTTGGCTAAAGCCGAATAGATGCCTTGAATTTAAACCCCCAACTTAAAAGTTGGGGTTAGTCATACAGGTTATTGCTATTTAAGAGGAAAAGTCTCCATAAAACTACATTTTTAGCGAGTATTTCCGACTTAAAATATACTTTTGAGATACAAAATTAATTAAAAAATCATTATTGTTCAAATTTTGGCCAATATTGTTGTAACATCAATTCTCTCGCCGCTTCTACCTTTGTCCCATTAAATCAGTAAAACGTTATTAAAAATATGAAAAATCAAGCGCAAGGCACGATGGCAATGACCATGATGCCCACCATGATTCCGAACAATGCCCACACCGACATTCCCGGCAATCCGTCAACGGCAACGAGTAGCCAAAAAAAACTGAACGACCGCAGCAATAACGCGCCGTTAAAAGTGTTGAGTGAAGCTGATTGGCTGTTTTGGAAAGAAAATGGCTACGTGGTTGTCAAAAATGCTGTGCCGCGTGAACAGGCCTTGAAAACAGCTCAATTTCTATGGGAATTTGAAGAAAAAGACCCTAATGACTCCGAAACATGGTACACCGAAGCCCGTGCTGAGATGAAAATGAAGGAGCTGGCGGGAACGGGTATGGTGGAAGTTTATAATAACCAACACCTTTGGAACAACCGTCAAATGCCGCGTGTCCACGACGCGTTTACGGATATTTGGGGAACGGACAAATTGTGGGTCACGATTGACCGGGCCAATTTGAATTTTCCGTTGCGGCCTGGGTTTACATATAAAGGTTTTATTCATTGGGATTATGACCCCGAAACCAAGCCCCAAAATGTGCAAGGTGTCTTGGCTTTGGCCGACCAAATGGACGAAGAAATGGGCGGTTTTCAGTGCATTCCAGAGTTGTACCGCACCTACGATACGTGGAAATTGACGCAACCCGAAGACCGCAACCGCTTTCAACCCGACACGTCGGCGTTTGAAGAGCAGTTCGTAAAAGTAAAGTTGGAAGCAGGTGACTTATTGATTTTCAATAGTTTAACGCCACACGGCATTCGTCCGAACAACTCGGTTGACAAAGTCCGCATCGCTCAATATATCTCGATGATGCCCGCCGAAGCAGACAACGAAGCCTTGCGCGAGTGGCGCGTTAATTCGTGGAAAAACCGCATCGCACCCGAAGGTTACGCCTTCCCGGGCGACCCGCGACATTGGGAACAAACCAAATATGAAACGGCTGAATTGAATGATTTAGGTCGAAAATTATTGGGCTTGGAGGTGTGGTAAAAAAAAATGCCCCCTCAGTAATTCAATACTGCGGAGGCATTTTTTAGATAGTTTTACGGAATCATCGGTTATTTATCCCAACGCAAACTTGACGCCAGTTTCAAACCCGCGTCAAGTTGTAACTAATTGATTGTCAATAGATTTGAAACTATCTTTCATTTTGCGATAAATAACCGATGATTCCGTAGTTTTATTGTCTATTTCCTAAAAATATCATAAGCCGACATTTGAAAATCCACCACCGCAGGAGCAGCCGAACACAGCATATCGCCTCGACAAATTTTAACGTCAATTGAAGAAGTATAAACGTAAATAAGTTGTTGTTGTGGAAAAATATGCCATACAACCAACACACCCGCTTGAAAATACTCTTCCAACTTATTATTAACGCGATTAATACCATCTGTATCAGAAATGACTTCCACGACGAAAGTGGGTAAACTCCGATTGTCACCTTTATCAAGTTGACTTTTTGTTACGTAAGCCATATCAGGACGCCGACCTTGCTCGGGCAAAGTCTCGATTTCCACCTCATCAAACAAACCGTCACCTGCTTGATAAGCAGACGTTTGCGAGAAAGCGCGCCTAATATTATTGGCTATGTAAAGTTCTTTGATTTTCATTTTACGCGGTGTTTTCTCAACAAAACCATTATTTAATTCATATTTGAACCCGTCTTCACGGTCAGAATATTTGTCCCAAAACTGTTCTAAGGTCAATGGTTTTACCTTTTTGACAGTCGGCGAAGGCATGGTAGCCGTTAGATTTTGAACAGATGTTGCAGTTGCCATTTTCTATTTTTTTTTCAAAGGTAAATACTTTTTTCAAATTGCCCAATGAAAAAAATACCCCCTCAGTATAAATTTGTTTTGATGCCCGTTTTATTCTCCTAAAGCCTTGATAACCAATCCATTAGTCGCCTTCGGGTCAGCTTTTCCTTTCGACCGTTTCATCACTTCGCCGACGAAAAAGCCGAGTAAACCTTTCTTTCCTTTGCGGTATTCCCCAACTTTCGCCGCATTTTCAGCCATCACTTCGGCAATGATTTTTGCTAAGAAATCAGTGTCCGAATTTTGAAAAAGATTCAATTTTTCGGCCAAGGCAGCGACAGAAATCGGTGCATTTTGAGCCGTTTTTTCGGTCAATAATTCTGGAAACAAGGTTTGATAAGCAGCAGTATTTGAGATTTTTCCTGTTTCAATTAGAGTCAAAAAATCGGCTAATTCATTGATAGGCAAGGGAAAGTCTGTTAATTCTATTTTCAATTCATTCGCCGTCGGCAAAATTTTGTTGATAATCAAGTTAGAAACCGCTTTATACTGAGGGGTCTTAATTTGGCTAACAAAATCTTTAAAATACGTATAAATCGCCCGTTCTTCCGTCAACAACAAAACATCGTATTCAGGCAAGCCAAAAACAGACATCAATTCAGCCCGTGCGGCGTTCGGCAATTGCGGCATTTCGTTGCGGATTTTTTCTAAAAACGAAGGCGATAAAATAATCGGCGGCAAATCGGGGTCGGGAAAATAGCGGTAATCATGGGCATTTTCTTTACTCCGTAGGGGCGTTGTAACACCTGTTGCAGGGTCAAAATTCAAGGTATTTTGTTCCACTTTTCCACCGCTTTCGACCAATTCAATCTGTCGTTTTGTCTCAAATTCAATCGCTTTTCTAGCAAAACGCATCGAATTGACGTTTTTTACTTCGCAACGCGTCCCAAATTCCACTTGGCCAACAGGCCGAATCGAGATGTTCACATCACACCGCAACGAGCCTTCTTCCATGTTCCCGTCCGACACGTCGAGCCACCGCACCAAGTGCCGCATCGCCGACATAAACGCATCTACTTCTTCGCCGCTTCGCAAGTCGGGTTCAGTAACAATCTCTACAAGCGGCGTCCCCGAACGGTTTAAATCAATCAAAGTCGCTGTTGGATTTTGGTCGTGAATGGATTTTCCCGCGTCTTCCTCGATATGAATATGGTGCAAACGGATGGATTTAGACCCCTCAGTAGTACGGACATCGAGGCTGCCGCCGATGCAAATCGGGTGCTTATCTTGCGTAATTTGATAGCCTTTCGGCAAATCTGCATAAAAATAATTCTTTCTATCAAACGCATTGCGTTCGTTTATCCGACAACCCAAAGCCATCCCTAGCCGCACGGCATATTCAATTTGTTTTTTATTCATACGCGGCAACGTCCCAGGATGCGCGAGCGAAACGACCGATGTTTGCGTATTCGGTTCACCGCCAAATTTGGTTGAATCCGAACAAAATGCCTTGCTCAAAGTGCCTAACTGAACGTGGGCTTCGAGACCAATCACGGTTTCGTATTGTGTTTTTTGATTTACTGTTTCCAAAATTTTATTGCTTGATTTATGTTGATAAATAATTGATTATTTTAAAAATAAGACCTGCACGAAACAAAGCATCGTGCAGGTCTTGATGGTATTAATTTGATGCGTTTTACTCAAAAATATCACTTGCTTTCAACGTAAAACCCTCAACCACCACCGATGAGAGACTACCATCTGCATTTATTTTGCTGCGAACCACAAATTCACCTTCAATATTTTCATACTGCGTAATCGTTTGTTTTGCAAGGTTAATTAACCAATATTCACGAACGCCGTGCGTTTCAAAAACATATTTTTTATACTGCATTTCTTTTGTCGTATTGCCTTCGGAAAGAATTTCGACAATAAAATCGGGCGCACCTTTCACTTGTCGGTCAATGATTGACAGACGCTCGTTTGAGACAAAAAGAACGTCGGGCTGCATCGTGTCATTTTTGTTGAAAATGACATCCATCGGCGCAAAAAGCAGCTTCCCGAGCTTATTTTTTACGATATGATTACCCAAGTGAAGGGTTAACTTGAAAGCAAGCGTTTGGTGTGGTTCTAGTGGACTGGGCATGTGTATAATTTTACCGTTGTGCAGTTCATAATTGCCGCTATCAAGCGGAGTGAGACGGGCGTAGTCGTCAAATGTCAGCAGTTTGGGCTGCGTGAATTTAAGCGGTTTCGCTTTTTCAAGTCTTGATGTACGTGCTTCTGCTACCATATCTTTCAAATTTTCTACAAAAATAGTTGTTTTTAACTATTTTCCAAGTAAAATACTGAGGGGGTGTTTTTTTTATTTTAAAAATCAAAACCTGCGCGAACAAAGCATCGGGCAGGTTTTTACGCTATTTATTGAATGCGTTTTATTCAAAAATATCACTTGCTTTCAACGTAAAACCTTCAATAATCACGGACGATAAACTGCCATCTCGATTAATTTTAGTGCGGATAGTTAATTCATCATCTACATTTTCATACTGCGTAATCGTTTGTTTGTTAAGGTTTACCAACCAATATTCATACACGCCGAGGGTTTCAAAAAGGTGTTTTCTATACGACATTGCTTTTTCTGTATTACCAATTTCAACAATAAAATCGGGTGCGCCGTGTACTTGATGCTCTATGATAGACAGCCGTTCGTTTGACACAAAAAGCATATCAGGTTGCAAGATGTCATTCGGCGAAAAAACAACAGTCATAGGTGGAGAAAGCAGCTTCCCGAGCTTGTGTTTTACGATGTAATTGCCCAACTGTAGGGTCAATTTTAAAGCAAGTGTTTGGTGTGCGTCGGTTGCCTTTGGTATAGGAATAATTCTACCATTGTGTAGCTCATAATACCCATTTTCAGGCGGTGTCAATTGGGCATAATCGTCAAAAGTCATCAGCTTTGGCTGCTTCACTTTGAGTTTTTTCGGTTTTCCCGATTTCGGTGCGCGTTCTGCTGCCATGTTTTTTTTTTATTTTTTAGAGAAATCTAGCTTTTAACGCCTTCGTCGGCATCCAACAAGCGTCTTGTTTTCCGAACCACCGATAACGGTTTTTAGCAATAAATTTATAAACAAAATCTCGAATAGGTCTTGGAATGATGATAAATACGTATAATAATTTTATCCCTCCCGAAAGCCGCCGCGCAATGCGTAAAGCCGCCGTCGAACGGTCATAGAGTGTGCCGTC
Organism: Saprospiraceae bacterium; assembly: GCA_043720935.1. GTDB lineage: Bacteria > Bacteroidota > Bacteroidia > Chitinophagales > Saprospiraceae > JAAFJT01. The sequence continues at coordinate 4,266 of JAYSRS010000409.1, read as the reverse complement.
TTCGACCAAAATGACCGAGTCACCCCCCTCAGTATTTACGGCATTTTTTGCCAAAATTGACTGTCCAAAGTCAGATTGCAAGGCCGAAAAACGGAAAATTGCCGTCGGGTCGCGCTCAATAATGAACTGAACGGAGGCATTGCAGAGATTGCAAACGCCGTCGAAAAGAATAATTGGTTGATTCATTTTTGATTTTAGGTTTCAGAATTTAAGAATTTTAAATTTAAGAATTCGGAATCATCGGTTATTTATCACATTGCGGCGTAGCTGCAACATCTCGGTAATACTACCAAACCGCCATTTTTTACGCGGTGTAACCGCGAAACCGCTTGTTTTGCGGTTACACCGCATTTAAAATCGGATGTTCGTGAGTGCATTACCAAGATTTTGCAGCTACGCCGCAACGTAATAATTAACCAATTAATCCGTAAGAATTTAACGTGCCACTTTAAATTAATGTCCTTGAAATCTGAAATTTGAAATCCCTGAAATTCCTATGTCAATTGCCGCAAATACATCTGAATTGTATTGTGTAAACCATAATACAAAGCGTCAGAAATCAAGGCGTGACCAATAGACACCTCTGCCAAACGTTCCACATTTTGCTTGTAATATTTCAGATTTTCGAGATTCAAATCATGTCCTGCATTGATGCCAAGTCCTAATTCATTGGCCAATTTTGCTGCCCGCACGTGGTCTTCGACGGCTTTTTCCCGATTTTTTGCATAGTTTTTAGCATAATCGCCCGTATAAAACTCAATTCTGTCCGCACCGAGGCGTTTTGCCCCTTCCACCATTTTTTCGTCAGCATCCACAAACAACGAGACGCGAATTTTTTGACCCCTCAGTATATCTATCGTTTTTTTCAAAAAATCGAAGTCTTTTATCGTATCCCAACCGTGGTCGGAGGTGAGTTGCGACGGGTCGTCAGGTACGAGGGTGGCTTGCGTGGGTTTGTTGTCCAGAACGAGTTGCATCCACGCCGCGTCGGGATAGCCTTCGATGTTAAATTCTGTGGTGACGACGGGCTTCAAATTATAGACATCTGCCCTGCGAATGTGCCGTTCATCGGGTCGCGGATGCACCGTAATCCCTTGTGCGCCAAAGGTTTCGCAATCTTTGGCCATCTGAATGAGGTCGGGTAAATTGCCGCCGCGTGAATTGCGGATAACAGCAATTTTATTGATATTAACGCTAAGTTTTGTCATTTTTTAATCGTCAAAATGTTAAAACGTCGTCGAGGTTTAAAACCCTGTCCATTACCCACATCTTTTGGAACAGAGTATTTACGTTTTTTTACCTCAAATAGCCCATAAAAGAATATCGTCATTGCTTCGTGCCTCGCAATGACAACAGCGTGCTAAAACCTTGACAGATTGCTTCGTGCCTCGCAATGACAAGTCGTTTTTGTTTGACTTTGTAGATAAAAAATATGTAAGTAGTCTGTTCAAAAAGATGTGGGTAATGGACAGGGTTTTAAACCTCGACGACGTTAGTTCTAAATTAATTTTTACAATTTAATCTTCTTCAAAGATTCCATTTCCCGCTTATTATCGCGCTCTTTCATCGTTGCCCGTTTGTCATACGACTTTTTGCCTTGTGCCAAACATATTTCCAATTTAGCAATACCACGCTCGTTGAAATAAATGCGATTTGGAACAATTGTGAAGCCTTTTTCGCTAATTTTGCGGAACAATGTCTTCAATTCAGCCCCCCTCAGTAACAATTTGCGGAGACGTCGCGCTTCGTGATTGTTGTACGTGCCGTTAAGGTATTCGGCGATAAACATACTTTTTACGTACAATTCATCGTCTTTGAAATAGCAAAACGCATCATTCAAATTCGCCATGCCTTCGCGCAAAGCCTTCACTTCCGTTCCGCTTAACATCACACCTGCTTCGTACTTTTTCAAGAAAAAATACTCGTGTTGTGCCTTGCGGTTTAATATTTCCGCACTTTTAAATCGCTTCTTTTTATCGTTTGCCATTTTTGGAAATTAAAAATTAAAAATTAAGAATTTAAAATTCATAAAAAACTGATAATCAATTAATTGTGAATTAAAATTGCTGGCTAGTTAAGTGGTAAAATATAAATAACTTTTGCTCTACCTCTTTACAAATAATTGATTATTAATGCCTTGTAAAACTCATAACTTATCTCTCATAACTTATCTCTCATAACTTATCTCTCATAACTTATCTCTCATAACTTATCTCTCATAACTCATAACTACTTATTTATCCATATTTTCCATTTGGTACAAAATCGCCCGTTGCCTTTTCCGCACATAATCTGATGGTTTATCGGCACGATAACGGACAGGACTCGGCAGACACGCCGCAATCAAAGCCGCCTCTTGTTCCGTCAATTTTGAGGCGGGTTTGCCCCAAAAATGCTTCGCCGCCGCTTCGCAACCAAAAACGCCGTCGCCCATTTCGGCAATGTTCAAATAGACTTCCAAAATCCGTTCTTTGCTCCACAGCAGTTCAATCAAAAACGTGCAATAGACCTCCGCACCTTTCCGAAACCACGTGCGGCCTTGCCAAAGGAAGACATTTTTGGCGACTTGCTGCGAAATTGTACTCGCACCTTTCTTTTTTTTATGCGTTTCATTGTATTTCATTGCCTTTTCAATCGCATCAATGTCGAAACCAAAATGGTCTTCAAATTCTTGGTCTTCGCTCGCAATCACGGCGCGTTGCATCGGCGTCGAGATATTTTCAAGGCTCACCCACTCTTTATAAATCGGTTTGCCCATTATCCATTGCCCAAAAATGGTGGGCGTTGAGACGACAGGAAACCAAATCAATAGGATTGTATAAGCCAATTGCGCCAAAAAAAGCGTCAAAATGAGCCGTTTTGTCCAACGATACAAGCGTTGCAACCAAGGATAATTGGAGAGTTGAGAAGTAATTAGACCCATTTTTTGCCGAAATATATTGAATAATCACAAAGGTAGAAATAATTAAAAATTAAAAATTGAGAATTGAAAATTAGGCGTGATTTAGACAATTAAACAAAAAATAGACCCCCTCAGTAAAAAGCCGTTTTTTGACTTTTTTTGAGCAAAAAACGGCTTTTGTATTAAATTTTTCAAGCATGAATTAACGGATTAATCGGTTAGATACCGCATTGCGGCGTAGCTGCAAAATCTTGGTAATAACTCAACTAACCGCCCCCTTTTTTACGCGGTGTAACCGCCAAACCGCTTGTTTTGCGGTTACACCGCATTTGAAATCGTGCATGCTTGAGTTATATTACCAAGATTTTGCAGCTACGCCGCAATGGAATAAATAACCGATGATTCCGCAAATTAATAACTAATCATTACCCGCTTGCCGCTTCATTTCTGCCGCCAATTCTTTCCCCAAATACATTTCAATAAGATGATGCACACCATAAATAACGGGCGTCATGGCCACGGCCACGGTAAATTTATAGAGATAACCGCCCGTGCAAACTGTTAGTAATTGATTGATAGACCACGGTTCGCCGTTGCCTGAAATGAACATCGGATAGAAATAAAAAGCAATGGAAGTGACGATAAAAGTGTCCGCCAATTGCGAAAACAGCGTAGAGCCAGTTGTTCGCAACCATAATAGTTTTTCGCCCGTAACGGCTTTAATTTTATGAAAAATCAAGACATCGAGCAATTGTGCCAACAAAAAAGCCGCCAAAGAGCCGATAATAATACCCATTCCTTGACCAAAAATGCCGTTGTATGAGGCATTCATGTCAACGACGCCACGGGCGGTTTGACTACTCGCCCACCAATCGGCAGATACCAATTTGATTGAACCATAAAACATAAAATAGGCGTAAGCAATCAGCCCCGCACCAAGCCACGAAAGAAATTTGACGCCGCGTTTGCCGTAATATTCATTAATAATATCAGTCATAATAAACACTACAGGCCACAGCAGCACACCCGCCGACAAGTCAAAATTCCATTTGCCACCCAACAGTGTCCAATGCACGGGTTCGTTTCCGAACGAGCGTTCGAGGCTGAAAATTTTGACACCCATAAACTCAGCAATCAAGGCATTGGCAATAAAAAAACCACCCAAAATGATAAATAAACGCACACCACGATTTGTCAAGGTGTCGCGTACTGCTTGCAGCGTATTTGGGTTGAAAGAAGCATTCATCGCTTATATTTTGTTTATATTTTCGGAATTATCGGCTTTATGTCGCAAAATACTGAGGGGGTGTCAGATTTAGGAAATTTTGCAAATTTCCTAAATCTTTTGCCGCAAAAACACCATT
>JAYSRS010000408.1:0-11933 GCA_043720935.1 Saprospiraceae bacterium | reverse complement strand
GTGTCAGGTTTAGGAAATTTGCAAAATTTCCTAAATCTTTTGCCGCAAAAACATCATTTTTTACTTAAAAATTGGTTTGCGACATAAAACCGATAATTTCGTTAATAAATAAAGATGCAATGTAAAACCATAATTTCATTAATTTTTATCACAACACGTTTTAGCTGGATTCGCTGCTTGGATTTTCCGAATCTCGACTTCATCGCGCCGCACAAGCTCTTGTCTTTCGGCCTCTTTTTGCATATCTGCCTTGTGTTTAGCAGATAATTCCGCATTTTCAGTCTGGTATTTGACGACAACTTTGTAATGAATTTGAATCGGCGGCTCAACAAAATCGGGGTTTATGACCGCATCAAATTGGTCATAAGGCAAGCGGTTGTAGAAAACAGTACGGTCTTTGGGTGCGTATTTTACCGCAATTTTGCTTTGGCGGACGTTCTGATAGGCTTGAACATTGGATAAATCTGTCGAATAAGCCGTGTAACCTTCGTATTGTTCCGTTGGATAATAGGTCTCGAAATTGTCCGCAATACTGAGGGGTGTCGCTTTGATGCCTAATTGTGCAAAACGCTTGACTTTGGCCTCAATAATTCCCTTCCCTTCGGCGGTCAATTCGTCATGAATTTTCTTCAAATCGGGAACATTGACTTCGACTTTTGCCAAATCAAAAATTTCGGCCACGGCAGCCGCCGAAATAATTTTATCCATCAATCGGCTGTCCGTAAATTGAACATGAATATTTTTCTTCAATTGGAACCCAATCGGCAACTCATTGGCCGTTTTTGAACGCCGTTTTTTCTCCACCAAAACCTCGTATTTTGGTACTAATGAGATAAAATCCACGTAAAACTGCCCGTCTGCGATACCCGCCGCCCGCAAACCGCGCTTGAAAATGTCAAGCCGTTGGTTCATAAACGTATCAGTTGCCGCGATGTTTTCACCTTCCTGCGTGGCCGCAAAAATCGCCAAATAACTCGTCGGTTTGGCGTTGTACAAGACTTCGGCTTGTAAAAGGGTCGGATTGTCCGATAAAGTAACGGCTAATTGCACCTTACGATTGTCTGTACCTAACAGCATATTCGCGTTAGCATTGTAATTGTTGCTGTTTGGGTGTTGCTGATAATTGCCCGAAACTTGCGCATCGGCTTTGGTCAGCAAAAACAGCGCGCAAAAGGTGTAAAAACAGAGCTTTTTCATGTTCTACATTTTTTTAAATTGATGAAAGAAAACGAATGATTTGAGTTGTCCACAGATAAACTAAGTCAGTGCACTAAAACCATTCTAACGTAGTATTCTCATTTTCTATTCAAAACAGCGCATTTTTTTTCAATTTAAGCAAAAAAAAGGCTGCCCTTCAGAGACAGCCTCTTTTTTTGACCCAAATACTGAGGGGTCTAAAATTTAGAGTGATGACGCTCGCCGCGCATCCATAAAACTTTTTACGAATGCAAACAACGCAAACAAGCACGATGTGAGCATCAAAACCGAGCGTAAAACACCCATTGTGTCACCCATATTTACCTCGCGGCGCAGGGGCATGAGTAAGCCCAAAGTGGCCAAAGCGGTCAATCCGACGGCAATGTGGGCAGCAGTTTTATCACCCGCCTTGATTTTGTCGGTCTGTAACCAAAGGATGGCCCCGATGAAAACGGGAATGAGGGCCGTCGGCGCGTCTTTTTCCAAGTACGCCCAACCGCCAAGAACGACCATCGTGAGGCCGTTGAGTAGGTTGACAAAGTGTGGTTTCATAAAAATCGAGCTGTAAATAACGTGAAAAAGTTAGGATTTTCTTTCCGACAAATGACGACATTTGTTTTTAAATCCACGGTATTTTCAAGAATTTTATTTGTGGGTAATTTCTAAAATCTCAATTTACCTAAAATTTCAATCAAAACGGGTCGTCATTGCGAGGCACTATTATCCCTCGTCGGAATTTTCACTTCGGAATGACGCTAAAAGCGGCGTAAAACGTTCGGGGAACTTTAAAAGTTCCCCGAACGTGGTGCCAAAACGTGGTGCCGAATTTCGAGCGCGTCATTAGTAGTAGGCACGACGAAGCAATCTCTTTGCTTTACATTCCTTTTTGTTTTAAAATAGTCATTTTTCAATTAATATTCTGCTAAAAACCAAGAGATTGCTTTGTCGTGCCTTCTCGCAATGACAACATTATTTGGTAGAGATTAGAGTAAAATTGACACTTATGAAGTTTACAGAATTACTGTAAATCTTGAAATTTGAAATCGTCTTACGCCTTCGCTTTAAAATCAGCGATGGCTTTTTTCGTAAAATCGGACAAAGCCAAACGCCCGCTAATCGCCGCCCGTTCAGCGAGCAACTCAGGCCACCCCTCAGTATTTTGCCAAAAAACGCGCTTCAATTCACGCATCGCTTCGGGGCTTGACGCCGCCAATTTTTCTGTAAAATGCGTCAAATAAGCGTCCAATTGGGCGGTTGTTTCAAAAACATCGTTGAAAAGACCTTTTTCTTTTGCCCAATAAGCCGTGCGCCATTCCGTCGCATTGATGGCCAACTCTGAAAAAGCCGACACGCCCATACGCCTTTCAACGGCTGGGCCGATGACAAATGGGCCAAAACCGACCGCTAATTCACTCAATTTTATGGTTGCAAATTGCGACGCGACGCAATAATCCGCCGCCGCGCAGATGCCGACGCCACCGCCTATCGCCCGTCCGTGAGCGCGAACAACGACGAATTTTGGACATTCGCGCATCGCGTTTATGACGTTGGCGAAGCCTAAAAAGAAGCGTTGTCCTGTTTCAAAACGGTCAATTGCCGCCAATTCGTCGAAACTCGCACCCGCACAAAACGTCCGTTCACCACCCGACCGCAAAACGACTGCCAATACTGAGGGGTCGTTGCCCGCCGCTTTTATGGCGTCGGTGAGTTGCGTTAAAAGATTGGAAGGCAATGAGTTATGCGACGGATGGAAAAATTCGATGTGGGCAATACCGTTGCGATTGTCCGTTTTGACGTGTCCTAAATCTTGAGAATTGAGAGCCATTTTTTATATGATTTTGGTAGGTAAAACCTTACGCGAGTTTGAAACTCGCGTAAGGTTGGTCTGTAATTTTATTTCAATTTATCACAAACGCTTTTAATACGACGAATGGCTTCGCGCAATTGCAGTTCGCTTGCTGCGTAGCTCAAACGGAAGCAATTTGGCGCACCAAAAGCCGCGCCACTGACTAGGCCGACATAAACGTTTGTCATCACGTAATCGCAGAAATCGTCGGCGTTTTTAATCACCGTTTCACCGTCCGATTTGCCGAAATAATGGCTAATTTCGGGAAAAACGTAGAACGCGCCTTCGGGTGTCGGCACTTTGAACCCTTCAATTTCGGACAACAAACCAACGACAATATCGCGGCGAATGCGGAATTCATCGCGCATTTTGTAGGTCGGTTCGAGGCTCGATGTCAAGGCCACGACGGCTGCTTTTTGGCTAAAAGAGTTCGCACCACTCGTTGATTGTCCTTGAATTTTGTTGCAGGCGTCAATGATAAATTTTGGTGCGCCGATGTAGCCCAAACGCCAGCCTGTCATCGAGAATCCTTTTGCAAAACCATTAACCGTAATGGTCTGATTTTTTACTGAGGGGAACGAGCCAATGCTGCAATGTCCTGCATCTGTGTAGTTTATGTATTCATAAATTTCATCAGCTACGATGTGAATCTGCTTGTGTTTGCCAATGACATCAGCAATATTGCTCAATTCTGATTTCGTAAAAACCGCGCCCGTCGGGTTGCAAGGCGAGCTAAACAACAACATTTTAGTACGGTCGGTGATGGCATTTTCGACCTGTTCAGCCGTCACTTTGTAGTCTTGCTCGAAACCAGCGGAGACGAAAACGGGCGTCGCACCCGTCATGCGGATAATGTCGGCATAACTCACCCAATACGGTGCGATGATGATGCACTCGTCGCCTTCTTGGAGGAGGGCAAACGCGAGGTTGAAAATGCTTTGTTTTGCCCCCGTCGAGACCATAATCTGGTTCGGTGCGTAGTCCAAATCGTTGTCGCGCTTGAATTTATTAGAAATCGCCGTGAGCAAATCGGGAATCCCGACGACGGGCGTATATTTCGTAAAACCCTCGGTCAACGCCTTGATAGCCGCCATTTTGATATGGTCGGGCGTATCAAAATCGGGTTCACCGATGGCCAAACTAATCACATCGTGGCCTTGTGCTTTGAGATTACGCGCCATTTGCGCCATTTTCAAGGTTTCTGATTCCGACATTTTGCTGACCATCGTGGACAAATGCGGCTTTTCTGCTACTAATGACATTGCTCTTTTTTTTAAAGTTTTAAATAAGAAATTGGTGCGTGCGGCTCGATGCCCTCGAACGCGGCGCAAAAATAGCGTTAATTTTTAAAGAGAAAAATTAAGGTGTGGTGGGACGGGGTTGTTTTGGAATTTAATGTGATTTTTTTAGGGTTTATACTGAGGGGGTGCTTGTATTCTCTATTGTCCATTTTTCCTCATAAAAAATATCAAGTTTCAAAAAAAAAGCAAAAACGAAAAGCTATTTCATAAACAGATGTACTTTTGGGCGGCGTTTTGAAGAAAGCCAATAGTGCTAGTAACTTCGGAAATCTCAATTTACTCCTAATCTATGCCAAACAACGTTGTCATTGCGAGGAGGCACGGCGAAGCAATCTTTAGTATTTTAGCAGTTATTTTGATAAAAAGCAATCATTTTAGTTTAAAACGGTGCTAAAATCTTGAGATTGCTTCGTCGTGCCTCCTCGCAATGACAAGCCGTTTTATTAAAGTTTGGGAAAAATTTGAGATTCCCGAAGTTACCAGAATAGTGGGAATTAACGAAACAGCCGCGTTTACTTCTACGAAAAAAGCTATCTGATTGATTATCAACGTACTAAACTTTATAATTTTTCTACATATCATAGCGAGTTATCTACTAAACTATCACAACTAAGGCTTATGCGAAATCGAGTAATTATTGAAAACGTCAAACCTGAAATTGACGGAGGCCGTTACTACATCAAGCGTACCGTTGGCGAAACGGTCGTTGTGACGGCAGATATTTTTGGCGATGGCCACGATGTCATTCGGGCGTCCGTCCTGCTGAAACACGAATCGGAGGATGATTGGTCAGAATTTGAGATGAATGCCTTACCAAATGATGCGTGGATAACGTCTTTTGTGCCTCAAAAAAAGGGGCATTACGATTATCAAGTAACGGCTTGGGTGGATAATTTGACGACTTGGCACAAAGGTTTTTTGAAAAAAAATGCTGATGGACAACACCTCGACGTGGAATTGTCAATCGGCGTTAAGCTCTTGGCGGAAGCTGCCGAACAATATGCAGCGGATGAAGCCAAAGAAATTAACAAATATGGTAAGATTTTGGCCAATACAAAAGACTATTTGAAGGCCATGGAGACCGTGACTACTGAGGGGTTCGCAGAATTGATTTTGATGTTTCCGTTGAAGCATTTTGTTACCGAATATCCGATATTGCGCGTCAAAGTGGAGCGTGATTTGGCCGCTTTTTCGGCTTGGTATGAGCTTTTTCCGCGTTCTACGAGCGAAATTCCGATGCAACACGGCACTTTAAAGGATGTCGAACGCCTTTTGCCACGCGTTGCGGAATTGGGTTTTGACATTTTGTATATGCCGCCGATTCATCCTGTCGGTGAAATTAATCGTAAAGGCAAGAACAATTCTGTTACCGCAAACGACGGAGAACCTGGCAGCCCGTGGGCCATCGGTTCGCGGCATGGTGGCCACAAAGCCGTTGAACCTGCGCTCGGTACGCTTGATGATTATGTACATTTGATTAAAGAAGCCAAAAAACACGGCCTTGAAATCGCGCTCGACCTCGCCTTGCAATGCGCGCCCGACCATCCTTATATCAAAGAAAATCCTCAATGGTTTACGTGGCGACCTGATGGAACGATTATGTACGCCGAAAATCCGCCGAAAAAATATCAGGACATCGTGCCTTTGAATTTTGAGTGTGAAGATTGGGAAAATTTGTGGAATGAATTGCTGTCTGTCGTCTTGTTTTGGGTCGAAAAAGGCATTACCGTTTTCCGTGTGGACAATCCGCATACGAAGCCGATTCCGTTTTGGGAATGGTGTATGGCGGAAGTTCATAAAGTGAATGCCGACGTTATTTTCCTTGCCGAAGCCTTCACGCGGCCTAAAATCATGGGTTCTTTGGGCAAAATCGGCTATACACAGTCTTATTCGTACTTCACGTGGCGCGTAACGAAGCAGGAAATTATTGAATACATGACAACTTTGACGCAGACCGAAAGTCGGGAATATTACCGCCCGAATTTTTGGCCAAACACGCCTGATATTTTGCCGTTTCATTTGCACAACAAAAACTCAAATGCCTTCTTGTTACGCTATGCTTTGGCAGGAACTTTGTCGTCAAATTACGGTGTTTATGGCGCGGCCTACGAGTTTGTGGACAATGTGAGTTTGCATGGAAAAGAAGAATATAGGGATTCTGAAAAATTTGAAATTAAGCAGTATGATTGGTCGGCGCGCAATCGCATCACCGATTTGATGACCTTAATTAATCGGATTCGACGGTCAAATAAGGCTTTACAAACGACTTGGAACATTCATTTTACGGCCACAAGCCATGAAAACCTCTTGTCTTATGTCAAAATTGATGATGCCACCGCGAGGAACGATTCTAACCGTGAGGAACGAAGCGGAACTGAGGGGGGTGAACCAAACATTATTTGGTGCGTTGCCAATCTCGATACCGAAAACACGACGGCGGGCTTGATTACAGTGCCAAGAGAATTGTTAGGCATTAAAAAACGCGTCAATTTGGTTGTTATAGATTTGCTGACAGGCGAGACCTATTACTGGAAAGAAGACAGTAATTATGTCGAGTTGAACCCGTACAAATCGCCGATGCACATTTTTAAAGTACACGTTTATGAATGATGAGATATGAGATATGAGATATGAGTCATGCATCTCTCATAACTCATATCTCATATCTCATAACTCATCTCTCATCTCTTAATAGTAATTAATTTAAAATCAAATAATTATGACTTATCCGAAGGATTTAAAATACACCAAGGAACACGAATGGTTGCGGATTGAAGGCGACGTTGCGACTGTCGGCATCAGCGACCACGCGCAAAGTGAATTGGGGGATATTGTGTATGTCGAAGTGGAAACGCTCGGCGATACTGTCGAGGCAAATGACGTGTTTGGAACGGTGGAGGCCGTGAAAACAACGTCCGATTTGTTTATGCCCGTTACGGGTGAAGTGTTGGCGTTCAACACGCGCTTGACCGATGAACCCGAATTGGTCAATTCTGACCCTTACGGCGACGGTTGGATTATTAAGATGAAAATTCATAATCTCGATGACGTGGCCACGTTGCTCGATGCAGCTGCTTACGAGGCGGAATTGTAAAATTTTAAAAAATGGTATATATAAAGCCTTATGCCCCAGCACTTGTTTGGGGCATTTTTATTTTTGCACTCTCAACTTGGCCTGGAAAAGACTTTCCACAACTCAATTGGGGCGACCTTTTGTCAGTCGATAAATTGGTGCATATTGCCTTTTATGCCTTTCTGACGGGGCTGATACTGAGGGGGTATCTTTTAATTAAAAAGGGGAAATTAAAAATTGATGGCGTCCGTTTTTTACTTCAAAATGGACAAAATAAAGGTGAAATGAATCGTTTTGGCTTCTATGTTGCGCTAGGTTGCACGGCTTATGGTTGGTTTTTGGAGTGGTTTCAAGAGCATTTTTGTCAAGACCGACTGTTCGACCCGTTCGATGGTTTGGCGAATACGATTGGGGTATTTGCCGTTTTAGGGCTGTTCATTTGGCAAAACCGCAAAAATGTTGCGTAATGGCACACTGATTGGACTGAAACGACTGATTAATGCTGATTTTTTTGTCATTCAGTAGGAAACTAAAAATCAGTGCTAATCAGTTGTATTGGTCCAATCAGTGGCCCGTTGTTTCTTATATCATGAGTAAAAAAATACGCCGCAGCATCTTTTCAGATGTTGCGGCGTTGCTGTTGTCAGAGTTAACAAAACGCTTTGATTCACAGTTTTTCACCGTGAAAATTGTAAGCGTCTTGGCGCAAATCGAGGGCTTGGTTGAGCGCATCCTCGTCGCATTTCATGAAATTATCATCGTCTAAAAGGCGCATAATAGACGTTGTGTTGTGTTCGCGGAGCGAATATTTCATGTTCTCTAGCACTGTAATTTTACGACTCAACTCCTCCAAATGAGAGAAAATCTTGTCATTTTCGTTGCTGGTTGTGGTCAAATCGGCCTCGGAAGGCAGGATTTGAATGGCGTCGGAGCGATGAGAGCCTTCTAAAACGGGCAGCTCTTTGCGGCTAAATTTCGCCAGTAATTTTCTCGTGTTCAACTCTACAAAGTCAATTTTGGAGTCAATTGCTCCATAAACGTACTCCATTAGTGGTTTTTGTTCTCCTCCCCAAGAGCTGATTGATGATAGACCGTTCATTACTAAACAAGTGTTTAAAGTGAATTAATAGCGGTCTTGGTCGCTGTAAATTGTAGTATCCGTATTCAAAAAAAGTGATGTTGAGACAACGGCAAGCCGTCGCTTAAAAGCGTTTTCTAAAAAAAAAATATAGTATGCTCGTGCGGGAATTGCTGTTAGAAATAGTTGTGTTGTTAAAACTGTATGTTTTGTGTTTATGAACTAAAAAAAATAAAAAAATGAGAAGTTCAAGGGAAGGTCTTAAAAATGAATATGTATCATTTTTAAGGTACGAGTCAATTGTCAACAACTATGCCAATTTAAAACATTAAACTTAAATTTACTTTATAATAATTTGATTTTGCGCGATTAACGTATTGATGTTCTATTAATTAATCTTTAATAAATTTGTTATCTACCTATTTCTTACTGATTTGCTTTTTTGCCAGACGTTACTAAAATTTATGCCATAAAACAAAAGGTGCGTTTTTAGCACATAGATGCATACACACATGAAACAGAGTAAAATCCCACTTTTCTGCTGATGGCACAGTTGCACACGCGGCGAGGGGAGGCGTGTGGTTTGTTTTTGTTTTTTGAAAAATTTCCAATTTTTCAAAAAAACAGAAACAAACATTTTTTTTATTCACCTTTGCGCCGATTATTTTCTTACGTATCTCGAAATTCAAAATACAAACAATGATAAAAACCGACGTTTGCATCATCGGTGCTGGCCCGGGCGGCGCAGCAGCAGCTCTCCGATTGGCCCAATTGGGCATCCCCTCAGTATTGATTGACAAGGCGAAATTTCCACGCGATAAAATTTGCGGCGATGGCATGACGGGCAGAACCGTGGCAATTTTGAATCGCATTGACCCGTCTATCGTTGACGATTTGGAAAAAATGCCGAACGAAGCTGCCGACTCTTGGGGCGTGATTTTTTCGATGGACAACAAACGGCATTTTCCCGTTCCGTTCCGACGTGATTACAATAAAGCCGACGATAGAAAGCCATGTTTTGTCTCAAAACGCATTAATTTTGACAATCACCTCATTGAAAAGGTCAGAAAACAGCCACTTGTGCAGCTTTTTGAAGAGCAAAATATCGAAAAACACGTTTTTACTGAGGGGGTCGGTTGGACAGTTTCCGACAAATCGGGTGCATTTGAAGTGCAATGTAAAATCCTCATTGTGGCCAATGGGCCGCTTTCGCCTTTCGTTCGCCACGTGGCCAACATCAAAGTTGACCCTAAACACAACGCGGCGGCGGTGCGGGCTTACTACGAAAACGTCGGGGGCAACCATACCGATAATTTTATCGAATTACATTTTTTGAAGGACTATCTCCCCGGCTATTTCTGGATTTTTCCGTTGCCAAACGGTGGGGCAAACGTCGGTTTTGGGATGTTGAGTTCGACGATTTCGGATAGAAAAATCAACTTAAAAAAATCACTTTTAGAGATTATCGAAAACCGACCTGGCATTAAAGAGCGGTTTGCAAATGCCAAACTTGATGGCGACATCGTTGGTTTTCCGTTGCCCCTAGGTTCAAAACGCCGCCCATTGTCGGGCGATAATTATATGTTGATTGGTGACGCCGCCTGTTTGGTGGATCCTCTGACGGGCGAAGGCATAGGCAATGCCGTTTACAGTGGCTACATCGCCGCCGACCAAGCGGAAAAATGCTTGAAAGCGAACGACTTTTCGGCAAAATTTATGAAAGACCATGATGTGCGCGTGTGGCGGGTGATGGGAACGGAGCTGAATTTGAGTTACCGCCTGCAACGTTTGGGCAACTATCCCGGGATTTTCAATTTTGTGCTTTGGACAGCTTCGCGCAATGTCCAAATTTCGGATTTGGTGTATTCTATGTTCAACAATATTGACGTGCGGAAAAAAGTTTTGAACCCTGTTTTTTGGTTCAAAATGTTGATTAACGCCAAGTAGAGACGCGATAGGCATTGCGTCTCTACGGCAAAATTGACACGAATCAAGGTTGTTTGGCAAAGGCAATCAAGGCTAAGTAACTGTACCAATTTTCAACGGGTTTTTCGACGGCGATAAAAAATAGACAACGCCAAGAAATAAAATTTGTCCTGCGAATAAAGCCCAAAAAAGGATTGTGACGCCGCCGAAATAACTTTTCATATTCATTTTGGATAACGTTTTTTTTTAGATGAATCAAAATTTAAGGACGTGCTTACTAACAAAAAAATGCCCCCCTCAGTATATTCGCCCAAAATTCTTAAAAATGGCCAATTTCTACAATTTTGGTCTTTAAATATTGTTAAAAAATTAGAATAAAATGAAATCTGTACTCATCACAGGCGCGTCGAAAGGTATTGGACGTGTATTGGCTTTGTCACTCGCTGCGGCAGGTCATGCCGTTGGCTTAGTGGCACGTAGTTCAAATGAATTGCATACATTAAAGGCTGAAATTGAAGCAAATGGCGGCAAAGCCGAAGTTTTTGTCGGCGATGTGGGCGACGAAAATTTGTCGAAAACGGCTGTTACCACAATGCTTGAAAAATTCGGACGGCTCGATATTATGGTTAATAACGCAGGTTATGGCATTTTCAAACAAGCCGAAAACATTGAAGTTGAAGAGTGGGACGCGATGATGTCAACGAACGTACGCGGCACTTTTTTGTTCTCAAAAGCGGCGATTGCGCCGATGAAAGCACAAGGTAGTGGCCATATTGTCAACGTAGCGAGTGACGTGGCGAAGCGTGTTTTTGACGGTGGTTCGTTGTATTGCGCCTCAAAATATGCCCAAGATGCCTTCTCAATGGCGTTGCGGAAAGAAGTTCGGAAGGACGGAATCAAGGTGTCGGTTGTGTATTCGGGCTTAGTCGATACGCATTTTCACACCTACCCACAAGGCGACCCGCACATGGCCGATTGGCTACGCGACCGCGATGTGGCCGATGCGATTTTATATATTTTGAACGCACCAAGCCACGTTGTGGTGGATGAATTGATGATTCATCCGCTATCGCAGGATTATTAAGGATTTCAAATTTCAAAGATTTCAGATGTCAAGTAGGCCACGTATCAGGTTGAGTTTATAATGAAAAAAACGCGCATTCGACAGTGCCGAAGCGTATCGAGTGCGCGTCAACTACAGAACAAGTAATAATGTGTCGCTTTCTCACGATGAAATATAGCACGTTAAAAATGGGCAAAAGTGCCTTTCCGAAGCCTTTGCGCTTGTGAAAACACAAAGGCGAATCGGAGAAGCGGTGCTGAAATAGTTAGACTACACGATTGAGACTGGGAACTTTGTTAAGAAAATTGTGATTATAAAATGTTGTTTAAAAGCTGTGATTATAAAATGTTACGGAATTATCGGCTTTATGGTACAGCGCACATTTACGAAATCTTAAAGATTTCGTAAATGTTGGTAATCAACACTTTACGTATTTTATTTTTTATAAA
>JAYSRS010000407.1:0-4106 GCA_043720935.1 Saprospiraceae bacterium | reverse complement strand
GGTTCCCAATTTTTTGAATGCCCGTTTTGCCCGAACGCGGTATTTTGATGCCAACTCATTTGTGTACTCCTCCAGAGTTTTCCAAGATACTTTTAAATTAAATACAAAATTAGGTTCTACTTGAAATTCGTTATAACCGTCCGTTTTGACGGCTTGCATTAAGGCATAATTGAGTGAATCTTGATAAAAATCTTTGACAAAAACGGACGCAATTTTAATGTTGTATCGAGTCAATAATTGTTTTTTCAAAAAAGAGACCCCCTCAGTATAAAGTCGTTTTTTTAAGTCAAAATCATTAATCGCAGCATCATCGAAGTAAAAAGAATGCGCGCCTGTAAGCGTTAAATTGCCAATAATTAAAGTCGAAAAACGCGTCAATCGGGCAACTATTTTTTGCGTTTTTACTTTTATTTTTTCATACAAAGCCGCCGTATTTTCATTGTAATTCAAACTTTTTGACGCATCAAAGTCCTTGATTTGACAGGCCATAAAACCGACAACTTTGTTGGTCAACGGGTGTTGAATCACCAAATAGGCGAAGCTAAAATCGGTCGGTGGCGTCCGTTCCAAAGTTTCTAAATAATCTAAATTTAAGAATAAATCGTTATTTTTGTTGGTTGAATGTCCCAAATACTCAAAATACTGAGGGGGTATATTTTGCCGAACATCTGCGGCTGTTCGATAAAAAATTAAACGGAAGTCGTTGATTATCAGCGTGTTATCGCTCATCTCACTTATTTTGCTCGGGCAAATCAATGAATTTTTTAAGCACATGATTATGGATTTTATTTCTGAACTTTGTCGCTCAATAATGATTGAGACGCATCATATAACGAATAAAAACGGATTTTGGTTGAAAAAAAACGTCTTCGATTCAAAGACGGATTGAGCGCAATAAAATTGTAAGTATCTAAAATAGACGCGTTTTTTTTACGGCGCAATAACCTTAAAACGACATAGGCCACAGATTAGACTGATAGGCTGATTTACACTGATTTTTCCCGTGTACATCTAAAAAATCAGTGTAAATCAGCCTAATCAGTCCAATCTGTGGCCCATAATGTGTAGCATGCACAGTAATATTCAAAATATCTTAAAATTTATGGAATTAAAAATCCCCGAATTATCGCTCATTGTCCTCATGGGGGCGAGCAGTTCTGGCAAATCAAGTTTTGCAAAAAAACATTTTAAAGCGACGCAAGTCATCTCCTCTGACACCTGTCGAGGCTTGGTTTCTGACGACGAAAGCAGTCAAGAAGCAAGCGGCGATGCCTTTGAATTGTTGCATTTTATGGTCGAAAAACGCCTAAAACGTGGCCTTTTAACAGTAGTTGACGCCACAAATCTGCAAGCGGAAAGCCGTAGAAGACTGATTGGTATTTCTAAAAAATACCATTTTGCATCGGTCGTTGTCGCCTTCGATATGGCCGAAAAAATACTGTTGGAACGACACCGCAACCGTACTGACCGCGATTTTTCTGACCGCGTGATTCAAAATCATCATCGAGATTTTCGCACGTCGTTGCGCGGTTTAGACCGTGAATTTAAGTACGCTTTTGTCTTGCGTGAGCGCGAGGTGGAGTCCGCTTTTTTCAATATTAACCCAACTTGGAACAATAAAAAAACGATTTCTGGGCCGTTTGATATTATCGGTGATGTACATGGGTGCTTTGATGAATTGATGGAATTGTTGGAAAAATTAGGGTATAAAATTGGATTAAATAGCTCTGATTTAAGTGAAAATACGCCTAAAACCCTTGAAAATGGCGAAAATACTGAGGGGGGTGATTTTGAATTAAAAATGTCATTGCGAGGCATGAAGCAAACAAATGAAGAATTAAATGCGGCTAATGCTGGATTAGATATTAAAAATGAACGTGTTAGGCATTCATTAAATTCAGATGTGAATTTGGTGAATACTGATGAATTTAAGAAATACACCATTCAAAACCCCGAAGGGCGGACAGCCGTTTTTGTCGGCGATTTGGTGGATAGGGGACCTAATTCGCCCGAAGTTTTGCGCTTCGTGATGCAGATGTGCGAAGAAGGCAAGGCGTGGTGCGTGGTAGGCAATCACGACGATAAATTGAAACGGTTTTTGGACGGCAAAGACGTAAAAATCAATCATGGTTTGGAAACGACGGTCGAACAATTGAAGACAGAAACGGCTGATTTTAAGAAAAAAGCCAACCGTTTTCTCTCAAAATTGATTAGCCACTACGTTTTTGATGAGGGAAAATTGGTTGTTGCTCATGCGGGTTTGCGCGAGGATATGCAAGGACGGATGTCGGGGGCCGTGCGTTCGTTCTGTATGTACGGCGAAACGACAGGCGAAATTGACTCTTTTGGCTTGCCCGTTCGCATCAATTGGGCGGCGGATTATCGCGGAAAAGCGATGGTGATTTTTGGCCACACGCCCGTTCCGACGGCTGAATGGCTCAACAATACGATGGATATTGACACGGGCTGCGTTTTTGGCGGCAAGTTGACAGCCTTGCGCTATCCCGAACGCGAGTTGGTAGATGTGCGGGCAAAAGCGGTTTATGCAGAATCAAAACGTCCATTTTTGCCCAAAAATGAAGCAAATTTGCTTAAAAATGGGGAAAATTTGCTTGAAAATGCCCAAAATACTGAGGGGGGTGTTTCTCAAAACCCACAGCTTTCAGCACAACAAACTGCCGATGATGTATTGGATATTTCCGAAGTTTTAGGTAAACAAGTCATCGAAACGCGTTTGATGCGGACAATTATTTTGCGCGAAGAACAAACAACGGCGGCTCTCGAAACGATGTCGCGTTTTGGCACGAATCCCAAATGGTTGGCCTATTTGCCGCCTACAATGTCGCCGAGCGAAACGAGCGATTTGCCCGATTTTTTGGAGCATCCGAAAGAGGCGTTGCAGTATTATCGAAACGCGGGTGTGACGACGGTCGTTTGCGAAGAAAAACACATGGGTTCGCGGGCGGTTGTCGTCGTTTGTCAGAATGAGCAAGTGGCAGCAGCACGT
Source organism: Saprospiraceae bacterium (assembly GCA_043720935.1). Lineage (GTDB taxonomy): Bacteria > Bacteroidota > Bacteroidia > Chitinophagales > Saprospiraceae > JAAFJT01. Next base: position 1,099 of record JAYSRS010000407.1, on the reverse strand, counting down.
TTTGGGGTTGCCGAGGCATCGCTAGGGACGTGCTATACGCGGACAGGACGGCCTTTTTTTACAGAAAAAAACCTTGAAATAACATTTTTAAAACGCGTCAATGCGGCTTTAAATCAATCGAATTTTTGGAAGATACACAAAACAGATTGGGTTATTTTAGACTGCGAATTGATGCCGTGGTCGGCAAAAGCGCAGGGCTTGATTCAGTCGCAATATGCCGCAACGGGAACGGCAGCAAAAGCGGCTTTGTCAACGGCTTTGGCGAGTATTGAGACGGCAAAAACGCGGGGTATTGATGTAGCCGACATCGAAAATTTGTACCAAAATCGCTTAGAATCTAACGAAAAATTCATAAAAAGCTATCAAAACTACTGCAAACCGACCGATGGATTGAATGGTTACGTACTTGCACCATTCCACATTCTCGCTACTGAAGGGGCGGTTCATGTCGATAAAAATCATGTTTGGCACATGGATTCTATAGCCGATTTTTGCCGTTTTGATACCGATTTACTGCTAAAAACGCCTTACAAAATCGTGCATTTGGACAATGATATTGAGGTCGCCGACGCGATGGATTGGTGGCTTAGCATGACCGAAAATGGGGGAGAGGGCATGGTCGTTAAACCCTTAGATTTTACAGGTCGAAAGCCCAAAGGAGATTTGATGCAACCCGCCATAAAATGCCGTGGCCGCGAATATTTGCGGATAATTTACGGGGCAGAATACACGTTGCCGAAGAATTTGGAACGCCTAAAACAGCGCGGTTTGAACCGAAAACGGAAAATGGCTTTGCAGGAATTTGCTTTGGGTGTTGAGGCATTAGAGCGTTTTGTGCGGCGCGAACCTTTGCGAAAAACGCATCAATGCGTTTTCGGCGTTTTGGCGATGGAAAGCGAAGATGTTGACCCACGTTTGTAATGTGAGGTTGGTCGTCGCGTCGTCACGTCGCTTAAAATTTCTTTTACTAAGTGTTGTGACATAATTATTTAGTAGCATATTTTTTCGGAATTATCGGCTTTATGTCGCAAAATACTGAGGGGGTATCAGATTTAGGAAATTTTGCAAATTTCCTAAATCTTTTGCCACAAAAATGCCT
>JAYSRS010000406.1:0-4108 GCA_043720935.1 Saprospiraceae bacterium | reverse complement strand
GCTGCCAAATCTCGGTAACGCACCGCTCACATACCCAATTTTAAATGCGGTGTAACCGCAAAACCACCTGTTTCGCGGTTACACCGCGTAAAAAAAGCAGTGGCTAATCCGAATATTACCGAGATTTAGCAGCTACGCCGCTACTAAAAAAGCGCAAAAGACTACGAACTTAAATTGTTAGAAAATTCGGAATGATTCATGTTTTTATGTAAAAATATGTAAAATATTGAGGGGTATAAAAATTCATACGCACCATTTTTAAAGCTTAAAAATCAACTCGTGGATTGACTAACCGATACAGACCATCGCTTAACCAATTGCCCAATAAAACGACGGCACTCACAAGCATCAGCACGGCAAAAACGACCGACCAATCGTTGCCCGCCATTGCTTCTATGGTTGTTTTGCCCATGCCATTGAGGTTGAAAATAAGTTCTACGGCAAACGTGCCGCTCACTAAACTTGGAATCATGGCAGCAAAAAGTGTCACCATCGGCGTTAGAGAATTGCGGACGGCATGGCGCCACATCACGCGTTTTTGAGTCAAACCCTTGGCGCGTGCCGTCAAAATGAAGTCTTTTTTCATGGTTTCTTGCACTGCCGCTTGCATGTGTCGCGCAATGACCGCGATGGGATGAATCGCCATGCAGAGAATTGGAAGGATAAAATGGGGTAAACTCGCCCATAGGCTTTCTAGCATCGTCGCATTTACGGGCGGGTTGCCGACGCCTACTTCGGGAAATATTTTTAAACCATAATAACGTGTTGTCAAAAACATAGCCGCCAATGTCGCCAGCCAAAACGTTGGCAAGGAATACACCGCAAAAAGCCCTTTGACGAGTCCTTTTCCACGGCGTTTGTGCCGATTTGTGGCCGCAAAAACGCCCAAAGGTATTCCAATTCCGAAGGCTAAAACGAGTGTTGAAAGCCCCAGAATGAGTGTTATACTGAGGGGGTACTTGAGTTTGGCCACAACGGTTTCGTCGTTTTTGGCGAGACCTAAATTACCCGTCAGAAAATTTTTAAGCCATGTATTGTATTGATTATCAGAACCATACCAACGCAATGACGGCACATAAAGACTCGCCATTGTCGGGTGATTTTTTAGATATGTAAATTTTTCTACTAGATTTTGAGCATCCGCTTTGTAAACCGTGGTGTCGGTTGCGTTAGTCAGATTTCTAAGATAGGTGTCAATTTGCGCCGTCTCATGTTGAATCAACAATTGTTGCAAGTCATTTTGAAAAAAAATACCCCCCTCAGTATTTTCCTCATTATTCCGCTCATTTTGAGGTATTTTTCCTAAAAAACGCTTGATTTCAATGTGGAAATTTTGAATCGCCGCCCAATTACCGTACTGCCAAGTCAACTTTTCAAGGGCTTCCCGCTCGTCTCGCCGAACGATTTTATATAAGGTGTCGGGCAACGCGGCGGGCTGAATCGCGGCGTAAAAAACGGGGCGGTCAAGCCCTAATTCATGGGCTGTTTCGGCGTATGATTCGTCAGAAATGCTGTTACTGTTCGTCGTTTCGCTGCTGTTGCGTAGTTTTTCAGCCACTAAATCGGTTGATACACAACGACTTAGGCCAAAAATAAGGACAGAAATGACGAGCCAAGTTGGGAGAATAAAAAGCAAGCGTTTGAGAAAATACATATCAATTTTATTTTACTATAAGTACGATTTTATGGGCCACTGATTTGACTGATGCGACTGATTTACACTGATTTACTCTTAGTTTTTTTTTAAATTCAAGAAAAAATCAGCGTGAATCAGTCGCATCAGTTCAATCAGTGGCCCATAAAGTCTTACTTATCGTTACGCTCCAACAAGCGCGTTGAAATGCGTAAAAAATCCATTTCAGTGATGATGCCGAGAAGTTCTTTTTCGCCCTCTTCCTTAATTTTGACGACGGGCAAACAGCCAATACCTTTACTCCGCATGATTTTCAAGGCATCGAGCAAAGCCATATCGCCTGTGACGGTTATTGGTTCGTTGACCATAATATCACTGACCAAAACCTGTTTCTTCTTATCAATTTTCTGATTTTGCGAGAAATAACGCAATAAAAGCCGCGATGTAATCAAGCCAACCAAATTTCCTTTGGCATCTTCAACGGGCATATATCGAATTTTTCGCCAATCCATAAGCTGCGCGGCGAGTTCAATCACGTCGTCTTTATGGGCCGTGAAGAGGTCGGTTTGCATGAATTCTTCAACCTTCAAAGCCGAAGGTTTGTAGCTCGACAAGGCATCAGGTTCGGGCAGTTCCCACGTGTGAACGGGTTTTTCAGCCCACTGATTTTTGGCAATTGCTGCCGTCATCGTCATCAAAGCCTCGTCAACTGTCACCGACTTAATCAGTTTGGTGAATGCCCTCAGTTGCCACCGTGCGCCCGTCATGTGCGCCTTTGCACGGGCTTCTATGATGTCCATGTAGCGGCTAATATCTTGACTATCAATGCCTTGCAAAGCCAAACCTTCTCGCGCAATCGGCAACAATTCGTTGAGAATCAAATCTTGGGGCGATACTTTTTGGTCGTTGAACCACGTGTATTTGGTGTCAAAACCAAATTTAGCGGCCTTGTCAAAATTGTCTCTGATGTCCTCAAAACTGATGTGTTCGCGGATGTCGTCGAATTTAGCGGCGTAGCCAACCATCAAACCGAGCCAAAACGCTGCGTTTGCAGTAGAGTCAATAACGGTTGGCCCAGCAGGTAAAACGCGGCATTCGATGCGCAGATGCGGCTGTCCGTTTGGCGAAATACCGTAACACGGGCGATTCCAACGGTAAACGGTCGAATTATGGATTTGCAGAGCGCGGAGTTTCGGCGTTTGTTTTTTGGCCACCATCGCCAGCGAATCTTCGTCCACTTCGTCGCCGAGCAAAACGCGAAAACGGGCAATGTCTTCCTTATAAATTTCCATAATGCTTTCCTTCAACCAGCCTTTGCCAAAACTCACGCGGGGGCTGCGTTCGCGTAAATGCTCGTGCGAGGTACGCGTGTCGAGCGATTGTTGGAACAAGGCGATGCGCGTTTCATGCCACAATCGGCGACCAAAAACCATCGGCGAATTGGCGGCAATCGAAATAATCGGGGCCAATAAAGTCTGCGCGATGTTGTACATTTTGACAAAATCCTTTGGGGCGACCTGCAAATGCACTTGAAAACTCGTGTTACAGGCTTCCAAAAGCGGCGAATCGTGCCGAATGTGCAGCTCGTCAATACCATCGAGGCGCAACTCAAAATGGTCGTCACCGCGCAACGAATGCTCTTTAATGCTTTCCATCAAGGCCAAATAACGCGGCTTTGGCGTCAAGTTCGCCATGTCCAAATCGGCCTTGCGGAGTGTTGGTAAAATACCTGTTAGGACAACTTCTGCGCCCATTTCGCCTACAATTTTGCGAATTTTTTGCAAATAATCGCTGTTTTCGCGCTCCATTTCGCTCAGCGCGTTGCCCGTAAATTCGAGCGGCGTCATGTTGGTTTCGAGGTTAAACTTCGCCAATTCGGTCGTCACCCACTCCCAATTTTGCATTCTGTCCAACGCCTCCATGTTGATAAGCGCAGGTTTGAAGGTGTCTTTATCCACCAAACACATCTCCTGTTCGGCCCCGATGCGGGTGATGTTCGACTCGAACCAATCGTTGTCGAGCATATACTCGAACGCTTCGACGTCTTGCAACAATTGACGTACAAAATGCTGCATCTGCTTTTGGTCTCTGACCACTTTGACTTTTTGCTCTCCCATGTTGAACTTAGGTTTTGCCGTTTTTAAATTAAGGTTCTATCCTGAAATAATGAAATTTGAAATTTTACACCCCCTCAGTATAATCGCTCAATTTTGACCTTTTTTTTCAATTCACTAAAATTTTGAGACATTTATTTTTTGAAAAGGGTAAAAAAAGTAATTTTATGGTAGAAACTAAAGTGCGAATGCAGAAAATTGAAGGCTTAATTTAAAATGATTAGCTTATTATTTGGATATGATTTGTAAACTTGTACATTTGTAAGGAATGCGAAATAAATAAAAGCGTATTTTCATACACACTGTTTTTCGCTGCGCGAAAAAGGCGTGCGTGGAGAAAATCTATCGGAGGCAGCTTGTT
>JAYSRS010000405.1:0-11946 GCA_043720935.1 Saprospiraceae bacterium | reverse complement strand
GTCATTTGCCCATAATGGATGAAGCACAACAAGTTGTGTATAACTTAAATAAACACTATGATGTTTTCGTAGTGTCTGCTGCCAACTTAATTCCGAGTTCTGTTCCTGAAAAACTGGAATGGTTGAGCCGTAATTTTGGCTTTATTGACGTGCGTAATACCGTTTTTTGTGGCCATAAATACATCATCAATGCCCATTATATGATTGACGACCACGTTAAAAATCTATCGGGTTTTGAAGGCAAAGGCATTCTTTTTGATGCCCACCACAATGTGTATCAAAATGCCCAAGAATTGGGTTTCAAACGGACGCAAGGTTGGGGGCAAGTCGCCAATTTTTTGCTCAATTGATGAACCACATCTGACGCTGGTTTCAAACCCGCATCAGGTTATAGCATCTTTAATTCTTAATTTTGAATTTTTAATTCAACGCAAAATGACACTTTCCAACGCGCAAGAAACGGTTGATAATTGGATACAAACCATTGGCATTCGATATTTTAATGAATTAACGAATATGGCTATATTGACGGAAGAAGTAGGTGAAGTGGCTCGCTTGATGTCGCGTATGTATGGCGAACAATCGTTCAAAAAATCGGAGGATGCGGCCAATGCCAAAGAAAATTTGGCCGACGAAATGGCCGATGTTTTGTTCGTTTTAATTTGTTTAGCCAATCAAACGGGTGTAGATTTGACTGCCGCGTTGGAGAAAAACTTGGACAAAAAAACCAAACGCGACCGTGAAAGACACGCTAATAATGATAAATTGAAGTAGTTATGTTTAATAAAGACCTCAACCGCAACATTGTGCTTGCGGTTTCCATCCTCGTCGGCGTTGCCCTGCTGTATTTTTTTCGAGAAATCGTTACCTACGTACTTATCGCGTGGGTCATTTCGATGCTTGGTCAGCCACTTATGAAAGCCTTTCGGAGAGTGCGGATTGGGAAGCACCGCTTTTTACCCCCCTCAGTATCGGCGGGTTTAGTACTGCTTTTTTTCCTGTTTTTGGTCACAGGATTGGTATCTATTTTTGTTCCGCTAGTTGTTGAACAAGCCAATAATTTATCGGGTTTGGATGTCAATGCCTTTATGACGGGGCTGCAACAGCCGCTTGCGGAGTTGACAAAAATGGGTCACCGTTTCGGTTTTATTGCACCAAAAGAGAACGTGATGCAAGCCGCTCAACACGCGTTTACAAATCTTATTTCGCCGATGCAAATTAGTAACCTATTGAGTTCCATACTGTTAACGGCGAGTGGTGCGATGATTGGCACAATTTCCGTCCTATTTATCTCCTTCTTTTTTCTCCGCGAACGCAATGTTATGCTGACCGATTTCCTAGCGAGTGTCGTTTCTGAAAACCAAGAACACGGCGTTCGGGAAGCCGTCCGCGATACGACAACAATGCTCTCTCGTTATTTCAGTGGTTTGCTGATGCAAATGCTTTTTGTCGCCGTTTGCTTGACATTCGCCTTATGGATTTTAGGGATACAAAACGCCTTGTTGATTGGTATTTTTGCCGCGCTCATCAATATTGTCCCGTATTTGGGGCCAATGATGGGGTGCGCTTTTGCCGTTTTTATTACAATTTCTTCTAATTTAGGCATGGATTTTTACGACCAAGTTGTGCCTATGATAATGAAAGTTGTCGTCGTTTTCGGCTCAATGCAATTGATTAACGACTGGATTGTTCAGCCGCTTATTTTTTCAAATCGCGTGGCCGCCCATCCTTTAGAAATATTTTTGGTCACGCTCGTCGGTGCGAAACTCGGCGGCATCGGCGGGATGATTTTAGCGATTCCTGCCTACACGGTCGTCCGCATCGTGGCGCGTGAATTTTTCAATCAATACCGCATCGTCCAAAAAATAACGAGCAGCCTCGACGATAGTGGCGTAGTTTGATAATCAACGAGTTATGAATAAAACACCCCTCAGTAAAAAAGCCATTTTACCTTCAAAACGAAGATAAATGGCTTTTTTACTGAGGGGCTGTTGTGAAATCAGATTGCTGCGTTCCTACTAATGACGTTTGAAATCTGACGTTTGAAATCTGAAATTTTATCTCCCCGCGTGAATCAACAAAACCGAAATATCCGAAGGCGACACGCCCGAAATACGGCTCGCTTGCCCGAGGGTTTGCGGCTGAATTTTGGCCAATTTCAAACGTGCTTCCATCGAAAGCGACGGCAATTTTGAGTAATCGAAAAAGCTACCGAGTTGCATATCTTCGAGGCGGTGCATTTTGTCGGCCATCTCTTTTTCTTTCACGATATAATTTTCGTATTTCAATCCGATTTCCGCATTTTCGATGATTTCTGCATCAAATTGTCGCAAAAAACCGTCTAATTGAGGCACGGCTTGGCGCAAACCTTCCGTACCAACTTGCGGACGCAACAACAATTTTGATAATTTAGTCCGTTGGTCAATCGTTGCCGAACCAACGCTTTCCAAGAAAGGATTGACCAAATCGGGCGCAACAGCGACGCTCGACAACTCTTGCACAATCTGCTTTGTGCCTTCGTTTTTAGCGTCAACGCGGGCCATCCGTTCGTCCATATTCCGAACGCCGAGTTCAGCAGCAAGCGGCGACAAACGAATATCGGCATTGTCTTGGCGCAACAAAATGCGGTATTCGGCGCGGCTTGTGAACATTCGGTACGGCTCCTCCGTCCCTTTTGTAATCAAATCGTCAATCAAAACGCCGATGTACGCATCAGAACGTTTTAATATAAAAGGAGCTTTGTCGTTGATGGCCAAATGCGCGTTCATGCCCGCCATCAAGCCTTGACACGCGGCCTCTTCGTAGCCCGTTGTGCCGTTGATTTGACCTGCGAAAAAAAGATTTTTGACCAATTTGGTTTCCATATTCAGCTTCAATTGCGTTGGTGGAAAGTAGTCGTATTCAATCGCATAGCCAGGCCGAAACATCTTAACTTGTTCAAAACCAGCGATTTGTCTCAACGCTTTAAACTGTACATCTTCGGGCAACGACGACGAAAAACCATTGATATAAATTTCCACCGTTTCCCAGCCTTCGGGTTCGATGAACAGTTGATGCCGTTCTTTATCGGCAAAACGGTTGATTTTATCTTCAATCGAAGGGCAATAACGCGGCCCCAAACCTTGAATCCGCCCGTTGAACATCGGCGAACGCGAAAAGCCTTCTTTCAACGTTTCATGCACTTTATCGCTCGTGTAAGTGATGTAACAAGGCCGTTGTTTGGTTAATTTTGGCGTGTCGGTGTAAGAAAATTTACCCCCCTCAGTATCGCCGTCTTGAATTTCCATTTTATCGTAATTCAACGACCGACCATCAACCCGAGGCGGTGTGCCTGTTTTCATACGCCCCGCTTCAAAACCCAATTCAACGAGTTGTTCCGTAATCCCTTTCGCCGCCGACTCACCTGCCCGACCGCCGCCAAATTGTTTTTCGCCGATGTGAATCAAGCCATTCAGAAACGTTCCATTGGTCAAAACGACCGATTTCGACTCGATTTTCAAGCCCAAAGGTGTCTGAACGCCGCAAACCACGCCGTCTTTGACAATCAGACCCGTCACCATTTCCTGCCAAAAATCAATATTGGGATGCGCTTCCAACATCATCCGCCATTTGTGGGCGAACAACATACGGTCGCTTTGTGCGCGAGGCGACCACATTGCGGGGCCTTTTGAACGGTTCAACATCCGAAATTGAATCATCGTGTGGTCAGTAACGATGCCCGAATAGCCGCCCAAAGCATCCACTTCGCGCACAATTTGGCCCTTCGCCACGCCGCCCATTGCGGGATTGCACGACATCTGCGCGATTGTCTGCATATTCATCGTGACCAACAGCACTTTCGACCCCAAATTCGCTGCCCCAACGGCGGCTTCACAACCTGCATGACCCGCACCAACAACGATTACATCATATTTTGGAAACATCTTAGGAAATTAAAAATTAAAAATTGAGAATTAATAAGTAACTGATTATCAATATGTTGTAGTTTGGAATCTATTACTCTATTATTTTCTCTTCTTTATGATTGATTATTTTTTGAGGGAGTCGTCTATTTTTGAAAATCTTAAATGAAAGAATCGCTATTTGAGTTTTACCCTATTTTTAATTCCTTCATTTTTAGTTTTTAATTCAAAAATAGCCACTCAGTATTTTTTACTTTTTCCTTTAAAAACGCCGCAAAGTTACATTAGAATAGGCGAAATTTTATCCCCTCAGTATTTTACCCTTTTTGAACGACAAAACGCTTGATTATCTATTTGATAATCAAGCGTTTGTCGTTCAAAAAGACCAGAATACTGAGGGGGTAGTTGAAAAAGTTATTGCGGATTTTTCACCTTCCACACTGCCGTTTTGGCCATTTTTTTGAAGTCCGCAATCGAGCTTGTGCCTATTTTACGCGACAACTCAACACCATCGGGACCAATAAAAACGAAGGTCGGATAAGACTCGACGGCGAATTGACTTTTCAACTCAATGCCACGTCCTTTTTCAGCATTGACTTTGACGCTCACGACATTTTCGGCCATGTATTCCGCTACGTCCCAATCACGGAAGACGCTTTCGTCCATCATCCGACACGGCATACACCACGTTGTGTAAAAGTCTAAAAAAATGGCTTTTTTCTCCGCTTTTGCCTTCTGTAAGGCTGCTGCAAGGTCGTCAGTCGGCTGAAAAGCGAGACGCGTTTCCACTTTTTCCTCTTTGGGTTCTTCGATTTTTGGCTTAGTTGCCGTTGTTGACGTTTTTTTTGTCGGATTGCAGCCCGTCAAGCCGCATGAAAAAGTGCTAAAAACAAGGCCGAAAAAGGCAGCTGAAACTAGGATTTTCTTCATCTGAAAAGGATTTATTGATTAAAAAATGAGTGATTTTTTATAAGCCTGTCTGAAACGTTCCCGTTTTGGAATTTTGTTGTTGCAATTGCCGATTTTCGACAATTTTAACATATCTTAAAAAAACGCTCCACGCCGCGACTGCCGCAATGATGAAGCCAATTTTGCCATCTAAAACGCCTAATTTAAGAAAATAATGTTTAAAAAAACGAAAAAATGGTTTAATCACGAAATGAAATGCCGTCACGCGGCCCGTTTTTTTATCGTGGTCAATCGCCGACCACGCCGCGTAACGCTGTTGTTTTTGAACAAAATGGTCAATATCTCTAAACGTGTAATGGTCAAATTTTGCGTTCAAACGCCCCATTTTTCGACCTTCCGTCACGATTTCTTCATGCACCCGATTGTCATTGTAGCGGCATCGGTCGCGCTGAATCAAGCGCACCGTTTTGTCATTTTGCCAACCCGAAAAGCGCACTTTTTTACCCATAAAAAAATGGGTAAAACCTATCCAATAACCATCAAAATCATTGATATTGTTTGAATTAGAATTGATATTTAATTCTAACTTATCGTCTCCAGCCCCTTTTAATTCTTCATTTTTAATTTTTAATTTTAATAAAATTTCGGCAATTTCATCCTGCATTTCAGGCGTTGCGCGCTCGTCCGCATCCATGAGCAAAACCCACGCGTTTTTGGCTTGCGGAATGGCCCAATTTTTTTGGTCGGCGGGGCCAAAATAAGCCCGTTGCAAGAGCCGAATGCCGCCAAATCGCTCAATGATGTCAACCGTTCCGTCGGTGCTGAATGAATCCACGACGAGAATGTCCGTCGCCCACGCCGCAACGGAGGCAAGAGCCGCTTGAATATTTGGGGCTTCATTGTGGGTCGTAAATATGACCGAAATAGGTAATAGAAATGGTGGTGTCACGCGTCAAAATTTGGACAAATGTAGGGCTTCATTGTTCAGTTTCCGTATTTTTTATCAGCTTGTCGCGTTTTTCTAACACATATTTTTAGTATTAAATTTGTCTTTTTTCAATATATACAGAATCAAGTAATTTTAAAAATGATGTCTCAAATTTTTTGTTTTTCTAAAAAATAGGTTTGCTTTGCCTTAACTAATTGGGAATCAGAGATTTAGTCCGATGAACGGCCTAAAACGACGAGAAAACGACACTTGCGTATGCAGCATCTCACCGACCTTCGGCAATATTACAACCACACCATTCACCCCGAACTTAAGCGAATGGAAAGACGACGGCACCAACTGCTGTTGACGCTTTGGCTGTCTTTTATGGCCATTTTAATCATCATTTTTCTTCAATTTTACATCAAAATCATCGTTTTGACTTTGGTACTGATTATTCCACTCGTACTTTATGTATCGTATATTTTTAATGAGTGGGAGGCTTTCAGAACAACTTTCAAGCCGCGTGTCGTCACTTTATTGCTCGATTTTATTGACAATGACGTGACGTATAATGTTCCATTGAAATACGTTGAAAAGGACGCCATTTCACCACAAGTTTTTGCTCAAAGTCGCTTGTTCAATTCTTCTGCGCCCGACTACGTAGGCGAAGATTACATAAAAGGGGAGATGGGGGAGTTAGATTTTGAACTGTCGGAACTGTCCGTGAAGGAGTTTTCGCCCGTTCGAAATCGACTCGACGATGTGTTTCGGGGCGTTTTTTTACACGCCCGTTTTCGCCGTGAAGTGCAGCCCGAAAAAGGCGAAATTTTAGTTTTGCCACGCAGCCGCCGTCAAACATTGTCGAAAACCATCAAGGCATTTACCGTCAAAGGAGGCCGTCAGTTTGATAGATTAGTGCCTCAATTCAACGAAATTTTCATCGTTTATGCCACTGCCGACGCCAATACACGGGGCTTTTTGTCGGAAAATATGCAAGAATCCATCCTCAAATACCGTGAACGCGAAGGTAACGAAGTGTATTTATCTTTCATACAAAACGATATTTACGTCGCCGTTAGCCAAGAGAAAGACTTGCTCGAACCTGCCCTTTGGAAATCGAATATGAGTTTTGATTTGATTCGAGAATTTTATGAAGACATTACCTTGTTGTTGAGTATTGTGTTGGATATTGATGCGAATAATTGATTTTGAAGTCGAAAATTGATAAAATACTGAGGGGTCTAAATTTGGTGCATTCATTTTTCTACTTTACTTTTGTCAAAAAATATAGCCAATGGTCGCCTTAAAAACAGCTCCGCAGAGCATTGAAAAAGCGTTAAAACCGCTTCAAAAAGTGCCAAATTCTCTCGTTTGGGAGATTTTGGATGGACAAGTTCTGTACCGCAGAGGCTATAAAGATGTTATGAAAAAACTTAAAACAATCGAAGAAATCATGGGAACAAGCAGCTATCAGTCACTCATTAATTCCTATTTTTTAGGCATCCTTTTCTCACAACTTGACCGTCAGAAATATGATATTTTGACGAATGAAATTGGCGTTCATTTCAAGAAAAACGACAATACATCAAATGATATTGCCATTTATAATCGCTTATCAGCCAATCAAATTTCAAGAAAATATACAGACTATCCTGCCAAATTGGTGATTGAAATAGACATTGATATTGACCCCGATAGTATGCCTGACGTTGATTATTTGAATAAAAAAACGCAGAAAATGCTTGATTTTGGCGTTGAAAAAGTGATTTGGGTGTTGACAAACAGCAAGCAAGTTATCGTCGCTACGCCCGATAAATCTTGGCAAACTTTAGATTGGTCAGCCGAAATTGATTTGTTTGATGGATTGACTTTCAATATTCAAGCGTATTTAATCGAGCGCGGGATTTTATAATTTTACAATTTTAGACCCCCTCAGTATAACAGTCAAAAAAGCGATAATTTCGATGTGAAATTGTCGCTTTTTTTGTTGCTAAAATGGATTTTCGTTAATTATCGCATTGCGGCGTAGCTGCAAAATCTTGGTAATATTAAACCAAATCATCACTTTCTTACGCGGTGTAACCGCGAAACCGCGTGTTTTGCGGTTACACCGCATTTGAAAACGAGCGTTTGTGCGTTGCGTTACCGAGGTTTTGCAGCTACGCCGCAATGCGATAATTAATCAATAAATCTATTGTTAAATATGTAAAGCAATGAAAATCAATGATTTAGAAATACATCCCTTCGGTTCGTTTATTCAGCCCGATACGCGCTATTTAATCGTTGGCACATTCCCGGGGCGGCAATTTTCGCAACGTTCGGCGGCTGAAAATGAAGCCGACCCGATGGCATTTAGCTACGGTGGCCGCAATCAATTTTGGCGAATTTTGGAGAAAATATACGCCGTTGAATTGCCCGACAGGGTATCAAAACAACGGCTTTTTAAGGAAAAAAGCCTTGGCATGATGGATTTAATCGCCGCTTGTCGCCGAAAAAAAGACTCCAATTTAGATACCGATTTGACGGATATTGTTTGGAACAAACCCGCTTTTGTAGAACTTTTTGCTTCGCAAGAGATTGACGCCATTTTCTGCACAGGCAAAGGCGTAGCGACGATTTTCACGAAGTGGTTTCCCGATAAGCCGTGCGTCACGCTGCCGTCGCCGTCGCCTTTGTTTGCTGCGATGCGTTTTGAAGATAAATTAGTGTTTTATCAAGGCGTTTTTCCTAAATAATTTATATAACTAAAAAATACGTTAAAAAACTGTAAAAAAAGTTGCAAAGCTAAGTTATACGATTTACCTTTGTGGCATCATCTAATTGTATCACGGACTTCAGTCCGTGATTTGTTAAAAATTCACGGACTGAAGTCCGTGATACAATTTAAAATCATGCAACAGAAATTGACGAAGGCAGAAGAGGAAATCATGCAGCACATTTGGCGGCTCGGTCGCTGTACGGTCAGCGATATTTTGGGCGACATCGAGGCAACGGGCGAGGCACGACCGCCGCACAGCTCAATTTCGAGCATCGTGCGGATATTGGAAACCAAAAATTTTGTCGGCCACAAAGCCTACGGCAAAACCCACGAATATTTTCCCCTCGTCGAGAAATCGGCCTACGGAAAAGGCTCGCTGACGCGCTTGATTAGCGATTATTTCGACGGCTCAGTGGCGGCACTCGTCTCGCATTTGACGCAAGATGAACAATTGACTACCAATGAGTTACGTGATTTATTGGATAAACTTGATAAGTGATTTCAAGGATTTCAAATTTCAGATTTCATTGCGAGATACGAAGCAATCAAATTCTGGCAACTTCTGAAATCTCCATTTACTTCTAATTTTATCAAAGAACGTTGTCATTGCGAGGAGGCACGACGAAGCAATCTGTAAGTTTCGCACTCATTTTTGCTTAAAAATAGCCGTTTTTCAATCAATATTCTGCTGAAATCTTAGAAGATTGCTTCGTCGTGCCTCCTCGCAATGACGATGCACTTTTATCGAAATTAGTGGATAGACTTAGTAAATGCGCGTTCCTTAACATTGAAATTTTTGAAATCTAAAATCCACGAAGCTCTTGAAATCTGAAATTCTTGAAATTTGAAATCTTAAAACCATGCTGACCTACTTCGTTCAAGTCAACGTTTGTTGGCTCTTGTTTTACGGGGCGTATTTTGCCCTTTTAAGTCGTGAGACATTTTTTCGGCTCAATCGTATTTGGTTGATAATCAGCTTATTAGCAGGTTTGATACTACCTTTGGTTGCCCCGACGTTTACGGTCGTTGAGCCGACGCATGTGGCGGCAATTATGTTAGAGCCGATTGTTATATCAGCGTCAGATTTGGGTCAAAACCTCAAAAATAGGGAGGGGGTCGCTTTCAAGATTTTGGCGGCGATTTATGGGTTGGGCGTGGCGGTTAGTTTAGGAAAATTATTGATGGGTTTTTGGAAAATAAAACGACTGCTCAATCGGGCGGACAAGTTGCCGATGGCCGATTTTACGCTCATGCAGGTACGGGAGGCGATTGCGCCGTTTTCGTTTTTTCAGTGGGTGTTTATCAACCTAGACTTGGTGCAATACGCTGATTTACAACAGATTATCTTGCACGAACGGGCGCACGTCCGTGAGCGACACTCACTCGATGTGGTGTTTGCGGAGGTATTAGGCGTCGTTTTTTGGTGGAGTCCTTTGGTCTATTTTTATACAAAATCTTTAAAAAACGTCCACGAATACGCCGCCGACGCGGTGGTATTGCGGACGAGTAGCCCCCCTCAGTATGGGCGGCTTTTATTGCGGCAGCAGCAGTCCGGAATGTCGTTGTCGCTTGCGAATCCTTTTTTTTCACAATTAAAAAAACGCATTCTAATGATGACCCGCAATCCGTCTAAGCGGCGGGCTTTGGCTAAATATGCCCTTGCCCTGCCCATTTTCCTTGTCTTGATGCTCCTTTTGGCTTCGCCCAAAACCCGCGTCATGGCCACTACCGAAGCCGCTACCGATAAGGTCGTGTCTTCCATTGAAACTTTTGAAAAGGACATGACCGCACCACAACTTGTTGGTAATGAAGCCATTACGCCTAGTGATTTGACGCCTTCTGTCGGTGACACGATTATTAGTGGTAAGTATGAGCCTGTTTTTACTTTGGATAACAAAACGCCTTCATCCTATTTTGAAATGTCGCTTGCAGAAATTCGTAGGATGAAAAATTTTACTGTCGGCGACCTCATCCGTATGCCTGACGGTAAAATTAAGCACATTGACAAGGGGGCATTTACGGTAACTCGTATTACCCCAAAAAAAGGAACAACGGAACTGACTAACGTAGGTTCAATGTTTTCAAAGGAAATGTTGCAACTTATGCAGAT
This sequence comes from Saprospiraceae bacterium, assembly GCA_043720935.1. Classification (GTDB taxonomy): domain Bacteria; phylum Bacteroidota; class Bacteroidia; order Chitinophagales; family Saprospiraceae; genus JAAFJT01. The sequence goes on along the minus strand of JAYSRS010000405.1, from coordinate 1,336 downwards.
GGCAGAAGTTGGCGATACCTATCAATTCACTGAACATGAGCAAATTGATTATGAAGGTATTAAGCGTCAACCGCATACGTTCACCTTTTTTGTCGGTGAAAAGCCCGAAAAACCGAGTATTGACGCCCTTGATGCCCAACAAAAAGCCGAACTTGTCAAAATAGCAGAAATGCCTGTTATCCTTTTGGCGGGTAAACGCGGTGGCATTATTGACGCCAATACGTTGGGCAATCAAGACCATCTTGACGCGTATCAAGTGATAGATGGGAAAACGATTCCAGTAGAAATTTTGAGTTTTATCCTGTTTCGCGCACCAAGACACGGCGATCCAATACAAGTGAATAACGTAGGCGGTCAATTCAGTCAAGAAGCCAAACGCGTTGTCCAAATGGCTACGATTGACGACCAATATCAATTTATGGACATCAAATGCCGCATTAAAGGAGAGGATACACCAGTAAATGCAGGTTCACTTGGTGTTGTCGTCAAAATACCGGACCCTCAGTATAATGCGCCCAAAGACACGTCCGACCCTGTTTTTACGGTAGTTGAAGATTATCCGACATTCGTTGGTGGCAACGATTCAATGTTTCGTTTCCTCGGTCGGAACATTGTTTATCCCGTCGAAGCCCGTCAATTGAAGGTGGAAGGGACGATTTACGTTGGTTTCGTTGTCGAAAAAGATGGTTCAATTACGAACATCAAAGTAAAGCGTAATGTGCCTGAAACAGTTATCAATAAGGTCAAAGTTACAGGTGTTGACGATGCCGTAACAGGTTCAAAAATCGTCAAACGCCAAGACCAATCTTGCGCCAAAGAAGCCGTGCGAGTGATTGGCATGATGCCAAAATGGAAAGCGGGTAAAAGCAAAGGCGTTCCTGTACGCGTCGCCTTTACGCTACCAATAAAGTTCAAATTAGAATAAATAGCTGATGTTACGCAATGGCCCACTGATTTGAGGGATACGACTGATTGACACATGATTTTTTCCATAAGCGTTTCCTTTTAAAAAGAAATCTTTTTAAATCAGTCGTATCTTTAAAATCAGTGGGCCATTTTAGCCACTTGCGTAACATGAGTAAATAACAGCTTTGCAAAATACCAACCGTCCTTTTCGCTTGCCGAGGAGGGCGGTTTTTTGTTTGGTTTCATACCGTTTCATACCGTTTCATACCGTTTCACACAGAGTTCACAGAGGACACAGAGGACACAGAGTTTTTTTCCTTTTTGTCATTGAGTAAACTACTGTGTAGTGCGTTTTTTATATTTTCAGATTTTAAACGGGCTGTTTTTCGCTACGCTAAAAAGACGCCCTTTAAAGAAATCTATCGGGGCG
>JAYSRS010000404.1:0-4110 GCA_043720935.1 Saprospiraceae bacterium | reverse complement strand
AAAAACAAGCTGCCTCCTAAAAAATCCTTCAGATGGCGATTTTCGAGCGCAGCGAGAAAGAGCCAGTAAAATACGCTTTTATTTACTTAACGTTCCTTTTGATTCTTTTGATTCTCGTTTCACGCATCAAAGAAAAGAACAAATTAGGAAAGGCCAGTAAGTGTTATGGTTTTGTTAACATCGTTTAACGTCTTATTTAAAATCCTGTTGAGGGAACGGTCAACACAGCCAACAGACCTAATTTATTAACGGCGCAAATTTGAGGATTTTTTTTTACGATATTCAATTTTTTTTTAAATTATTCTTAAAATTTAATTGTATAAATAATTGATAATCAACTATTTAATTTTATAACAATTTAATTTATTTTTTCTTTTTATGTTTTTTTGGCAAAATTGTTGTCCTTTGTGAAATTCAACAGTCTTTGACTTAACCACCTACCAAAAAACCGTTAACCCTGCGCATCTTATACGCTAATTCTGCAATTTAAGAGCCGAATTACGAACTTGACTAATAACCCCTGCATTACTTTAAAATTTCTTATTTGATGGCACTTGGTCGCCATCAGAACCCGTCTTACGTAAGACATTAATCGGTTATATTGTCAAATTCAATTCATCAAGTTATGGAAATCTGGAAAGCTATTCAGCATGTGGACATTATTGATTTCGATTATGAAGTCTCAAATCTCGGAAACGTCCGTTCGCTCAACTACAACCGAACGGGCAAAACGCAGAATCTCAAAATGCGACATACGCCTCAAGGTAATCGCTGCGTGTGGCTCGCGGGTAAGCAAATACGGTCGGTTGCGCAACTTGTTCTAGCGGCTTTTGTCGAGCCGCGTCCTTCTGACAAACATATTGCACACCACAAAGACGGTGATGCTTCAAATGACAGTCTTAATAACCTTGAATGGCAAAATATTAGCCTTCAAAACGCCTTAAATGGTAAAAATGGCCATAAATTTAAAGCAGGTCACAATTTTGGGATGCAGTCTCGTTTTCAAAAAGGGCATACTGTTGGCATCGAACATAGGTTTGAAAAAGGGCATACAATTGGTCATGAATACCGTTTTCAAAAACGTTCAGCTAATGTGGATAATTCAGAAAACTAAAATTTTAAGCCTAAAACCAAGAATAAATGCCCTTAACCTTTGTGGGTTTGCTTGAATTGTCTTTTTTTGGGTCTGAATACTGAGGGGGGGTAATTTTAACCTCAATGATGTAAACCAAATTAATAAAATTTAAGATAGGATAAAATGACAATCCGACAACCTGCTTACACGTCCGTTCCCGTCCGCACAACTGCCCGCGTGGCAGAAATCGCTTGGTTTGATGACCTTTGCGGCGGCGACACCGCCTTTTTAGGCGTACTCGACCCTAAAAGACGCAGCAATTTTAAACATTGCAATCAGATTTTGCAAACTGCCGACCAACTGGGTTACAACAATATTTTGTTGCCCACGAGCTATGTTGTGGGCCAAGAAGTCCTCCCGTTTGCGGGTGCGGCGGGTGCAAAAACGAAAAATATCAACTTGCTCGCGGCCATCCGAACGGGTGAAATTCATCCGCCGATGTTGGCGCGGCATCTTTCGACGCTCGACCACATTCTGAAAGGCCGCCTGACCGTTAATATCATCAATTCTGATTTGCCTGGGCTACGCGAAGACCACAATATGCGGTATCAGCGTTGTACCGAAGTAATTGAGATTTTGAAACAGGCTTGGACGCAAGACCGCATTGAGTATCAAGGAGAAATATATAAGTTATCGATGCCAAGTCAAGCCAGCAAACCTTACCAGCAAAACGGTGGGCCTTTGCTCTATTTTGGCGGCATCAGCGATGGCTCGAAAGACGTGTGCGCCAAGCATTGCGACGTGTTTTTGATGTGGCCAGAACCCGAAGAAAACATCTACGCGACCATGCAAGACATGAGCGCACGGGCGGCAGTTTATGGCCGAACGATGGATTTCGGCTTCCGTGTGCATATTGTTGTGCGCGAAACCGAAGCCGAAGCACGCGATTATACGCGTAAAATGATGTCAAAATTTGATGCGCAACAGGCGGCTGCCTTGAAAAATCGGACACAAGACGCGCAATCGGCAGGGGTTTTGAGGCAAGACGAAATCCGTAAAAACCGAGCGGATGCCGACGATTTTGTCGAATCGGCTTTGTGGACGGGCATCGGTCGGGCGCGGTCGGGTTGCGGTGCGGCTTTAGTCGGAACACCTGACCAAATTCTCGAAAAACTCAATCGTTATATGGACATGGGCATTCGCTCATTCATTTTGAGTGGCTACCCGCTTATCGAAGAATCGCGGTTGTTCGCCAAATATGTTCTGCCTTATTTGCCAAACGTTAAACTCAATGCCCTTCAAGGACGTTTACCAACAGAAGAACCCGTGACGCCTTTGACGACGGGAATTCTAAAATATGGATAAAGAAGGTAGTCACGGAGCTTGCTCCGTAAGGCATAAAAATAAGCAGAACCATCCGTTATTTATCGCAACGCAAACTTGACGCGGGTTTCAAATTCCCGTCAAGTTGTAACTAATTGATTATCAATAAATTTACAACTATTTTTTATTTTGCGATAAATAACAGATGATGCCGAAAATAAATGCCAGTGATGCCTGAGTATGCTTCACGAAGCAAGCTCCATAGCTACTTTTGACATCCTTGACATTTGAAATCTGAAATTATAATCATGCGCGATTCATTTGGAATAACTACATTTTTTAATACATCAATCCGTTCGCAGCGATGGTTCGGACTACTTGAATCTGCCGTTATGAACGGTTCGTTTCGGGTGGCTACTTTTTGGAGCATTCCAGTTAGGTTGCATTGGTCGTTTAGTTTACTCATATTTTTTGTTATCTATATGGGTAAACAACAGAATCAGAGCTGGTTACATATTGGGCTTTCCGCATTGTTTGTTCTGCTGTTGTTTTTATGCGTTTTACTTCACGAATTTGGCCATGCGCTTTCGGCAAAGTATTTCAATGTGCCAACCCGTGATATTACGCTTTTACCGATTGGCGGCATGGCGCGTTTGGATAAATTGCCCGAGAAACCATTACAGGAGTTTGTTGTGGCAATTGCAGGGCCTGCAGTAAATTTAGTGATTTACGTATTGTTGTCCACGTTTATATACTTTGAATACCATCTGACATTTGACACCAACGATTTATTGCATTTTAGGTCGAACCGCATTATTATTGACCCGACAGCAGGATTTCTGGCAAGCCTCATGCAAGCCAATTTAATATTAGCAGTTTTCAATATGGTACCCGCTTTTCCACTCGACGGTGGCCGCGTTTTGAGGGCTTTGTTGTCTATTCCTTTGGGTAGAACGAAAGCGACGGCTTTGGCGGTTTTTCTAGGACAAACGCTTGCAATCGGCTTTTTTATCTATGCTTTTCTGCCGCTTGGCTTGAATTTACTGCCCACCGATTCGTCTTTTCACGAAATAATTGATTGGCAATTTCAACCCGTTTTGATGTTTATCGCATTTTTTGTGATTTATACGGCTCGAAATGAGTACAATCAAGTGTTGTTGGAGCAAGAAATGAACGAAAAAACGGTGGCTGATATAATGTCAACAGTATTCGTTCGTTTTCAGACGATTGATGTGATGCACACGGCGATAAAAAAATGTTCAGAATGCGTTGTTAAAGATTTTTTAGTCTTCGACGATGCCCAAACACTGAGGGGGGTACTTCAAGAAGCCGACATCAATGACGCGCAGAAAAACGGGCATTTTGACGCCTTGGTTTCGACTTATACGACCAATATTTTTCAATCGGCGCGCCCAACAGATTCTATAAAATCTATCTACGACTGTATGATAAAAGTGGAACAATCGCTTTTTCCTGTGCTAAATACTGAGGGGAGTGTTGTCGGGGTTGTGGACTTTGATATGATGGAAAATTTTATGAAAAAATAACTCATATACGACATGGGCCACTGATTAGACTGGATTAGACAAATTTACACTGATTTTCTTTTGAACATCCTTAGGAACGTTGAAAAAATAAAAGCGCATTTTACGGGCTGTTTCTCGCTTCGCTCGAAAGACGCCCTTTAAAGGTTTTTTCTAGGAGGCAGCTTG
>JAYSRS010000403.1:0-11952 GCA_043720935.1 Saprospiraceae bacterium | reverse complement strand
TTCACGACCGAACGCTACCGCGAACGTCCGCTTGTGGTGCGTGGGCCGGGGGCAGGAGCAGAAGTGACGGCGGCGGGTGTCTTTGCGGAGATTATTACGATTGGCAATTTTTTATAGACGGAAATACGCCCCCTCAGTATAAAACGCAAAAAAGCCGCTTAATCCAATGCGATTAAGCGGCTTTTATAGCATCAACATCGGCGCGGTTTTGAACCTCGCCGACGTTAATATAATTCGGAACCATCGGTTATTTATTGAACGTTAACGCTTTTCAACAATTCGACGTAGAAAACCAAGTCGCTGTTCGCAGGAATTGGCCCTTGCGCGCGTTCGCCGTAGCCCAAAGCTGCGGGGACGAATAAGACCGCGATTGTGCCTTCTTTCATCGTTGCCAAGCCTTGATCCCATCCTGGAATCACTTGACCTGCACCGATTGGGAAAGAAATCGGTTCACCACGTGTGAAAGATTCGTCGAATTTGACGCCTGTTTTCAACGTACCATAGTAGTTCACCAATACGACTTCGCCTTTTTTCGGCAACGCACCCGTACCTTCTTTAAGCACGGCGATTTTCAAACCAGAAGGCAATGTCTGGACATTTGCGGGGAATTTTCCTGCTCCAAAGCCTTTTGCAATAGCGGCTGTTGAGTCCGCAACGCCCTTTGCACGTGCGATAAAATCAGGTTTTGCGGCTTGGATTGACGCAGCCAAAGCCTTCAATTCTGCTTGACGGGCTTCCACTTCTGCCTTCGATTTGACGTCGCGGAGAACGATAATCAAAGTCGCCATTTTAGCTTTTTCAAGACCCGCAGGCTTTACTTTGAAGGTGTCTAATGGCATTTTGAAGGTTGCAGAGTCGCCCACTTTCAAAATAGCGAGGGCTTCCATCGTCAATTTATAGAACGCATCAGGATTTTTCGACGGGTCTTCGACGAGCGATTTGGCTTGTTGGCCTTCTTTGAGGGTCGAGAACATGGTCGAGTCGTCGCCTTTCAAAATTACATCGTAAAAAGCAGCGTCACCGATGTTGGCTTTCGCACCCGAACCTGCTTTGTTGATGGTGTATTCAAATCCGCTTGCCGTTTTTGTTTTTTTACAAGCTGCTGCCGCTACAACAAGAGCGACGAGTAAAAAGAGATTTTTTAAATTTTTCATCAAAATTTTTTATTAAACAAAATAATTAAGGAAATTAAAAATTAAAAATTAAGAATTTAAAATTTGCAAAACATTGGTTTACAATTGATTGCAAACTAAAATTGGTTAATTTATTTTTCTTAATCAATTCCTAGAAGTTGAAAATACTGAGGGGGTATCAAAACGACGATGCCAAAATTTTCTCTTGATAGATTGGCAACAATCCGCGCAATTTATCCATCGTTGTTTTCAAATTCGCGTAGGAATAACCACCCGCCGCGTTTTTATGGCCACCGCCTTTGAAATGGTCGCGGCAAATTTCTTGAACATTGAGATTGCCCTTTGAGCGCAACGAAATTTTCACAATCGTCGGTTGTTCGGTAACGAAACACGCCATTTTGACATCGGCCATTGAAAGAATATGATTTACAATGCCTTCTGTATCACCGCGTTGTATATCGAAAATTTCGTAATCTTTTTTATTAAGCCATATAATGCCCGTTTGAAATTCGGGTAAAACTTCCATCCGATTGGCCAAACAATGCCCCAAAAGGCGTAAATTTCTTTCGGGCAAACAGTTATTTATCAAATCTTGCAAACGATAATCGTCAACGCCACATTCCAAAAGTGCCGCTACAGTGCGAAATAATTTCGGGGAAGTCGCAAATTTGAACGACCCTGTGTCCGTCACGATGCCCGTGTACAGGCATTCTCCGACGGTTTTGTTGATTTTTTCGCTGTCTTCGAGCAGATGAATGAAATCAAAAACGAGTTCGGAAGTCGAAGACGCTTTAATATCCGACAACATATAATCGACAAACGGCTCGGGTTCGCGGTGGTGGTCAATCATAATTTTGACCGTTTTACTGAGGGGCCTAATCAAGTCGCCCATTTTGTCGATGCGTTCCAAAGCGTTGTAGTCGAGGGCGAAAATCACGTCGGCGGCTTCGAAAATCGCTTGAACTTTTTCTTGATTGTCATCAAAAATCGTAATGCGTTCAGAGGCCGTCATCCAGCTGAAAATGGGTGGAAAATCGGACGGAAACACCACGTCAACCGTGTGTCCGAGTTGCTCCAAATAGTGGAGCAGGCCCAGCGAAGAACCTATCGCATCGCCGTCGGGATTCCGATGCGACGTGATAGCGATTTTTTTTGGCGTGGCCAACAGTTGTTTTACGTCTTCAATTGTCATTTTTACAAAAAAGAGAATACAAAGCGATTAAAAAGTTGGCAAAGGTCAACAAAAAACGGGGGTTTACAAAGTCGTTTGTAGAAAAGTATTGGAGAAATGAGCAAACAAACGCTCGGCGATGGCTATATTTGGAAATAAGTGCCTAAAAAGGGGAGATATTTCCAAATATAGGTTTATATTTGGAAATAAGTGGTAAAAAAGATAGATAATGCCAAATATAGATAAAAATACTGAGGGGTCAACGTACAGGCGACTTCAGTCGCCTGACGCGTTTTTTTTAGTTCAGCAACTGCCACCGCAAGCCAAATCGGAACTGTGTTTCGGGCGTCGGCGCGTTGAAAGTTTGATAAAACGCAGTGTTTGAATAGCCGCCGCCGATGTTTTCCATTTTTGCAAAAAAGCGGAAACGTTGTACTTTAAAGGATAGAAAAACGTCCACCAAAGGAAATTCACCGACGGTCGCAACGTCTTGTTGAAAAAACTGACCCGTTATTGGCATATACGTCGGGGCGTACCATTTTGAGGCAAAACGAAGGTCGAAACCGATGCGCGTGAGCATGACTTTTTTGAACAATTTACCTTCCCAATACAGACTGTTTTTGCTGTAAAATGCGGGCAAACGGATGATGTTTTCGGTCGGCTTTTGAAAGGCTAAGGCGTTATCTAAGTGAAATTTACCTAGTTTAAAGTTTTGATTCACAAGAAGTTGTAAAATACTGAGGGGTGTCGTTGTTTGTTGCGCTAAGGCTTTTGTATCGTAATAAACGTAATTGTTCAAGAGCGAATAAGCGACCGTAGCATCAAAGTTCAGACGCGGCACGGCAACCGTTCCAGAAATGTTCGTTTCCAACGTTTTTTTGAAATTATTGTCCCAAATCGGCTTTTGCGTCAGCACCAATTCGTCTTGCAAATAGCTTGGTTCTGACAACTGATTGACGGCTTTTATGGTCAGATTGCCAATGTTTTTTAGGTTCAAAAACAACTCGCCCGTCAATCTATAATCGCCTAAATTGTAGCCCAAAACATTGAAATGGGCATACGTTTCCAAGCGCATATTGTCGTTTGGCGTGTAATTCCAACGGCCTTTGGCAATCAAGTTTTGGAGATTTTTTCCACCATTTTCTTGGTTCACGTTGTGATAAGCATGAATCAAACCGACTTCAAACCAATCGTTTTGAGCCGTTGATTTGGCTGTCGAATCCGTTGCTTTCCGTTGCCGTGTTGTGCTTAAATTAAACGTGTTTTCAAGCATTCTTTCGCGTAAACCAAAGCGAATACCGCGAAAATCGGTCAAAAATGAACGATAAAATAGCGTGTCTTGTCGGCGTGGTTCGTTATTCGTGAATGCATCACTTGACTGAATTTTTGTATCTCTAAACGTGATTTGATGGCTCGCTAGATAGCTGCGTTTTGCGCCTGTTGAGTCTTTTCGATTGAGTTTAAAATATTGCAAATAACTGTATTCATATTTTTCGTTGCGCGTTAAAGCATCGGTCAAAAAACCTGCGCGGAGTTGAAATTGGTTGATTTCGGTGATGCGTTGCGTGGTGTCGAGGCCGCCTCTATCAAGCGCGCTGACGATGTTTGAGGTGAAGGTAAAGAAGCCGTCGTATAGTTTTCGATTAACAGAAATACCTAATCCGAAAGCCACAACGCGTCCCCGCGAAGGGTCGAAAGAAACGCCCGAACCGCCAAAAAGTTTGTTCTGAAATTGGGGTGGAGAAGTGAGCGTTTTGTTGTTAATGCGTTGATAATCAATGGATAAATTGACGCCATTAGCGAAATTTCGACCAAACCGAATCCGTTGATAATTGTCGCTTTGCGCTGCTGCGGAATAGAAACCGTCGAAAAAAGGTTTGGACTGTTGATAAAACCGAATATCGGCGTTTCGTATGGCATAAATATCGTAAGCGTGGAGGCCAATGTCTAGTCCACGTCGAAAGAACGGCTGAAATACTGAGGGGGTCGCCGCCGTGCCATTTTGGCCCAAATGAAAGTAATCGTGAGGTCGGTTGCGGCTTTGGTCGTGCTGCTGAAAACGATTATCCAAAAGTGAGTCTTTTTCGCTAAAAATCACCTTTGGCGCGTCCGCAAAATAGTAGTTAATCGTTGCCGTGTCTAACTCCACTTCTAGCTGTGTTGTGTCAGATTCAGGCGTGCTACCTGCATTGCTACCCGTACCAAAACGTCCGCCGATTGGGGCTGATTGGGCGGTTAGTTGAAACGTAAAAAATAGGAATAGAACACCGACTAAATAAGGTGTTTTTTTATATAAATAAATTATTTTTAACACTTAACTTAATGTTTTGTAATTAATTACGTGATAAATAAATTTCTTGATCATACTACTTACATGGGCCATGTGTCTTGTATGTTTTCTACGAAAAAGATTTTGTAAACACATAAAACGCCGTAATCAATAAGGCGTGAAAAACGAGGACGAAGACGTACATCTGTTCCCAAGTTTTGCCGATTGGCGGTCGGTCACCGACTGGATGCTCTTTTTTCATTTTTTAGATTTAACATATTTATTTTTTCAAACACATAGGCATAGAGGACACATAGTTTTTCTTTTTTGTCATTCAGAAGGAAACTAAAAACTATGTGTCCTCTATGCCTATGTGTTAAATTCATTTCTAGGTTGTGTAGCCAAAATTTTTCAGCATGCGTTCATCGTCGCGCCAATTATCGCGCACTTTGACGGTCATTTCTAGGAAAACCTTTGATTCTAGGAATTTTTCCATGTCTTTTCGCGCATCCATGCCCAATTTTTTCATCGCCAAACCATTTTTACCAATCAGAATCAATTTCTGATTGTCGCGGGCGACGTATATAATCGCTTGAATACGGGCAAGTTTCTCCCCTGCATTGGTTTCCGTTTCCTTAAAACTTTCGATAATCACCTCACAGGCGTAGGGAATTTCGTCGCGGTAGTTCAACAAAATCTTTTCGCGGATGATTTCGGCCACAAAAAAACGCTCGGGACGGTCGGTCAACTGGTCTTGCGGATAATAGGCTGGGCCTTCGGGCAAGTTGCTTTTTATGGTATCCATAAAGGTTTCCATATTCGTTTTGTTCAAAGCAGAAATGCGGATAACTTGTTGAAAATCAACGAGTTTACGCAATTCAGCTTCGTAGGCATCGAATACTGAGGGAGCCGCCGAATCAATTTTGTTCAATATCAAAAACTTAGGATATTTGACATTTTGCAAGCGTTTGATAATCGGGTCTTCGGCGTCAAAAGCCTCCGACGGTTCGGTAACAAAAAGCATGACATCAGCGTCATCAAAACTTTCTTTGACAAAAGAATTCATGGCGTCGTGCATTTTATAGCTTGGTTTTCGGACAAATCCTGGCGTATCGCTGAACACGATTTGAAAATCGTCGCCCGTCATAATGCCGATAATGCGGTGACGCGTCGTCTGCGGTTTGGCCGTGATGATGCTCATCCGCTCGCCAACGAGGAGGTTCATTAAAGTGGATTTTCCGACGTTTGGCCGCCCGATTATATTGACAAAACCTGATTTATGTCCCGTTTTATGCCCCAATTCGGGCAATTCCTTACTCATTTGAGAAGTCGTTTATTAAAATTAAAATGCTACTGTACATTTTGCACGACATGGGCCACAGATTGGACAGATTGGACAGATTAGGCTGATTTACACTGATTTTTTGCTGTAAGCCTAAAAAAATCAGTATAAAATCTGTCGTATCTGTCTAATCAGTGTGCCATTTTGAATTTGTACAGAAGTATTTAAAATTGATTGAAAAAGTGGGCAAAGGTAGGATTATCAACGGGATTTTTACGCATGAAAAATTGATACCCAAAACCAACGTGTTTAGAAACAAAAACGCCGCTTTTTGCTTGAAAACGAGCAAAAAGCGGCGGAATACTGAGGGGGTGTTTTTTATCAGTTATTATTTATTTTCATACCAAACCCGTAGGCCACGTAGCCCCGCATCCATCACGCGCTCAATATTCGGTTGCCCCGTTGCGGCTTGTCGGTCGGCGTCCCATTTACCATTTCGGTTGATGGATTCTTCCCATTCAAAGGAGCGATTTGTACTAAAAGAGAGCGTAACGACCCTGTCTTCCGTCTCTTTGCCCGTGATACTGAGGGGGGCATCAAAGCGACCCGTCACAACGCACGCGCCACTTGGAATCGGGGATGTTTGATGAATCGGATTGACAAAAGTTGTCGCGCCTTCGGTCACTTGCCCGTTGTAAACGCGGTCGTTTGTGGCGTAAGCAGAGCCGAGTTTCGATTCAAAAATCCAATAACCTTGCTTGCGGTTGCCATTGACGCGCTCTTCTTTGGCACTGACGTTGAATTGCGTAATGTAATTGTTATCGCCTAAAAACGTCGCAAAAGTGCCGCGTTCGTCGTTGAAATTGCCCGAAAAGGGGACGTTTAGCATATTGAACAGCACGTCAAAATTTTGATAAGCGACGGCGACCCGCGCAAATTCGTAGCTGCCGACGCCTAGTTTCGACATCGGAATGCTGAAAAAAAGTTCGCCATCTTTGGCCATTTTGACCTGTTGAAAATCAATCGCGGCTTCGCCACCGACCGTTGTGCGCGGCGTTGAGAGCAGAATCGCGCCTTTACTGAGGGGGGTCGAATTGCCTGTCGTCAGTTCGATTTGTTGAATACCAACCACATTGACCGACGGCGTTTGCGCCGCCCTACCCGATACGACGCCCGACGGCAAGCCGTTTGGCCCTAATCGCTCTTGGAGAGGGTCGAGTTTTACGCGAAAATAAAGAATGGGGTCGTATTTTTTTTGGCAACTAAGGAACAGAAATGTGGCTAGAAAGCATAAAAAGGTAATAAATTTTAGTCGATTTGTCATGTCAGACGTTAATTGAATCAGCCGCAAAAACGATTGTTAGATATTTTGAATTAGTACGTTCTTTTATATCTTTATTGTTTTGCTGCTGAATGTTTGTAAATGAGTTTGTTTTTAATCATGTATTTTTAGCAATTATACTTTGGGAAAACAAATGAACGATAAGATATTGGGTTAAGTTGTCTGAATCGTGTTAAATTTTACTTCTTCATACAAAAATGAAAGAAAAATACCTAATTTAAGGTATATAATTAAAGTAACAAAAGCAATTTTTTAAAGTGCTAGGAATCAATTATTTATTGTCGATTAAATTGTGTTATTTGATTAAAACGACGAGCAAAGTCACCTCTAAGGGCAAAAAAAAATGCAGGTCTTCTTCCGAAGCCTGCATTTTTTGATGTTGAGAGCAATAGTAAACATTGATTTGGATTAAAATCTAATTTCATTTTTCAAACTAGGGGTAATCAACTTACCGCATTCCGAAATCCGAAATTTGACATCCGACATCTATTTTATGCTTCCGTTTTTGGTGCGATTTTTTTAGTCGTTTTCGGACGTGTGACGCCGTGGCTGCCTAAAATAATTTTACCGCGCTTGGTTCTTTTATCACCTTTACCCATTGTTGCGTTCTTTTTTTTGATGAAGAAAAATTTTAATTCTATAATGTCCATCCCGACATTTCGGATTTGGCAGCGCAAAGGTAGGTTTAAAAAAAACGAATGGCCAAAAAACAGGCATGACTTTTTAATTTAGCTTATAATTGGCTCTAAAGAGAGAACTAAATAAGCCGTTTATCAAGAAATGATATTAAAACGATAAAAATACTGAGGGAGTAAATGATTGATTTACAAAGTGTTATGTAAGTAAACCCAGACATGAAATTGTAAGTAAGCAGGGATAAATATTCTTGTGGGCAAAAAAAATCTTTCTCTAAATTTTGTTAATCTAGCTTAGACCGTTTAGTTTTGCCATAATTTCGTCTCTAAATACCCGCCCTAAAACGCGAACACCTACTTTGTCGCTTACGAATTATATAAAATTGCAATTTTTAATAAACGCACAACACGTTTTTATAACCTATATTTTTAACAAATTTTTTTTCTTAACTGGACTAAATTTTACAACTATTTCCCATGGTCAGATTAATCAAGCGTCTCGCCCTACCGTTACTTGTATTTGTATTGGCCTTCTCGGCTTGTACGAGCAACAACGAAGAAGTCAAACCCGAAGTCGTCAAACTCGCTAAGGATTATGACTCAAAAGTCATCCAACAATGGATTGATATGCTCACAACTGTTGAACGTTACGCGGAATTTTACCGCCCTTGCCCTGCTGCCCGCATGATGGGCTATGTCGGTTTGGCAAGCTACGAAGCAACGGTTTCGGGTATGCCCGAGTATCAATCAATTGCAGGTCGTTTTCCGAATTTGGTCATTCCTGCCGTCGAAACAGGCAAGGAATACCATTGGCCAACTGTCCAAAATAACGTATATGCGACGTTGTTCAAAAAGTTTTTTGCCAATGTGAAAGCGAGTGACTTGTTCAAAATTGCTTCGCTCGAAAGCTCGTTGAACGTTCAAGCGTCTAATTCGCTCAATACGGACGTTTTCAACCGTTCAAAAGCCTACGGTATCAGCGTCGCAAACGCCGTTTGGGACTATTCGGCAACGGACAAAGAAGGTCACGACAAATACACAGACCCGCGTCCTGCAAGTTACACACCGCCCGTTGGGCCGGGAAAATGGGTAGGGCCAGCAAAGCCTATGTATCCGTATTGGGGTAAAGTGCGGACTTTCGCCATCGCTGAAGCGGACAAATTGGCCAAAGCACCGATTCCTTATTCTGAAGACAAAACGTCAGCTTACTACGCTCAAGGTCTTGAAGTGTATGCCGCTACGACGCCGCAAACGTATGAAAATCAATGGATTGCGGAGTTTTGGAGCGACGACGTTCTAGGCTTCACGTTCAGCCCTGCGGTACGCGTTTGGGCGGTTGCGAATCAAGTTTACGCTCAGCAAAACTCGAATCTTGAAACAGCCGTTATGGCTCAGGTGCGTTCTGGTCTTGCGGTAAACGATGCGGCAGTTGCTTGCTGGTTTTCAAAATACCATTACAACCTTGAGCGGCCAAACACGTATATCAATAAATTCATCAATCCAAATTGGAATGTGGCGAGCCTTACAAGCACGGGTTTTCTCCCTGCAACACCGCCTTTTCCTGCTTATCCGAGCGGTCACTCAACGATGGGTGCGGCAGGTTTTGCCGCTTTGGCGCAAGTTTTTGGCGAACACATCACGTTGACTGACCGTTGCCACGAAAATCGGACAGACTTCAACGGCAAGCCACGGACGTACAACACGTTCTCTGAAATGGCGTGGGAAGATGCCTTGTCGCGCATTTACCTCGGCGTTCACTGGCGGATGGACTGCGAAGAAGGTGTCCGTTTGGGTTTCCAAACTGCCCGTCGGGTGAATGCGTTGCCGTTTAAAAAGTAAGATTAAACATATTTTTAGGCATAAATCAAAAGCCGCTACGACTTAATGTCATAGCGGCTTTTGTCATTCAGAAGGAATCTTTATTTTGTACAAACCGAAATACAAGATAGAGATTCCTTCTGAATGACAAAAAATTAAACCATTTCCGACAATTCCAACCAACGCAACTCCTTGGTTTCCAATTGATTCTGAACATCACCCAATTCTAAACCCAATTTTTCAATCTCTTTCGCCGACAATTTTGATGGGTCATTGAACTGATTGGTAATCTCCGTTTTTCGATTTTCTAACTTTTCCAACTCTTTTTCCAAACGTTTAAACTCTTTGCGCTCATTGTCCGTTGCTTTTTTCGTTGGGATAGGCCCCTCAGTATTTACGGCTTTTTCGGCAATTTTTCCCGCTTTTCCCGCTTTATCGGCTCTATTTTGAGCGCGTTCCCGTTCTTTGGCATCCAAACGGTATTCGGTATAATTGCCGTTGTGGTCTAAAATCGTCCCATTTCCTTCAAAAACGAAGAGATGGTCAACGAGTTTATCCATAAAATAACGGTCGTGCGTTACAATCACCAAGCAACCGTTGAATTGGGTTTGCAAAAATTCTTCTAACACATTGAGCGTCACGATGTCCAAGTCGTTTGTCGGTTCGTCGAGAATCAAAAAATTAGGATTTTTCATGATAATCGTCAACAAATACAACCGCCGTTTTTCGCCGCCCGAGAGTTGCGAGACGTACACTTGTTGTTGGTCGCGGGTGAACAAAAAACGCTCGAGCAAGCCCGCCGCCGTCAATTTTTGCCCTTTTTCAAGCGGAATGTACTCTGCAATGTCCGTTATGACCTCAATCACGCGCTTGTCTTGCTTCATTATCATCCCGTCTTGAGTGTAATAACCAAAAACAATCGTGTCGCCAACAACGACTTTACCACTCGTCGGCGTCAATTCTTCGGTCAAAAGGCGTAAAAACGTTGATTTTCCTGCGCCATTCGCTCCAACAATGCCGACCCGTTCGCCACGTTTGAATTTATAATCAAAATTTTCAAACAGATTTCGATTGTTAAACGTGACGCCGACGTTGTGCATTTCAACGATTTTTGAGCCTAACCACGACGTTTTAATGTCAATTGACATATCATCGGCTTCGCGTTTGCCGCTAATTTTATCCTTAATTTCGTAAAAACCATCAATTCGCGCTTGCGCCTTACCCGTCCGTGCGGCAGGTGTTCGGCGCATCCAATCGAGTTCGCGGGAATAGAGTTTTCGATTTTTATCAAGCGTTGCGGCGTCCACTTCTTGGCGCAACGCTTTTTGCTCTAAAAAATACGCATAATTGCCGCGATAGCGGTAAAAAGTGCCGCCTTCTAACTCAATAATCGCATTGCAAACGGCATCTAAAAAGTATCTATCATGCGTCACGATGAACAGCGTAAGGCTTGGATTCGACATAAAATAAGCTTCTAACCATTCAATCATGTCCAAATCCAAGTGGTTTGTCGGCTCATCAAGAATCAAAAAATCGGGTTCATCAATCAACATTTTGGCCAACGCCACGCGTTTGCGTTGCCCGCCCGAGAGGGTTTTGATGTTCTGATTGAGGTATTGGTCAATCTTCAATTTTGACAAAATATCGTGGATTTTCGCCTCAAAATCCCATGCTTGCAGCGTCTCCAATTCCTCCAAACTCGCTTGAATACTGAGGGGGTCATCTTTAGATAAGGCAGATTCGTAATTCTTAATTGCTTGAATTTGAGGGTTTTCTGAAGCAAAAATGGCATCCAATGCCGAACCCGTTTCGGGCAACGACGGCTCTTGTTCGAGATAGCCGACACGTATGTCTTTCGCAAAAATAATTTTCGCTTGCTCACCCTCCGAGCCTTCTTCACCCGCCAAAACGCGCAACAAAGTGGTTTTGCCCGTCCCGTTTTTGGCAACGAGGGCAATGCGGTCGCCGCGATTGATGTTGAGCGATATGTTTTTGAAAAGCGTTTTCGGGCCGTAACTTTTGGTAACGTTTTCAAGCGTTAAATAATTCATGCTGTATTCTTTTTTTTAATTTAAACAACGTCGGCGAGGTTTTGAACCCTGTCCATTACCCACAAGTTTTTTGACCCCATAAATCCGTAGGATTTACACGTTTATAGGAAAAAACGAACGTAATCCCGAATCCGTTAGGATTCGCACGTTTGTTCAAAATGCGTCAAACTTTCAATGTGCGAATCCTAACGGATTCGGGGAATTTTCACGGTTGTTTTATCTATAAATGTGCGAATCCTAACGGATTCGGG
>JAYSRS010000402.1:0-4112 GCA_043720935.1 Saprospiraceae bacterium | reverse complement strand
CTTAAAAAATCCTTTGAAGGGCGTCTTTCGAGCGTAGCGAGAAACAGCCCGTAAAACGCGCTTTTATTTATTTCACGTTCCTTATTTGAAAAGAAACCCCTCAGTATTTTTATGTAGAGACGTGCTGCAGCGCGTCTCTACATGAAAAAATGCACAACTAAAAAAAGGTAAAAATGATTCAGTAGCGATTTTTTTCTTTAATTTGCACAGTTTTTGTAAATCAAGAAAACGCACCTCTCACAAATCTCAAAGCAATATTATTAGTTTTTTTAAACTATAAACAAAATAAAAACAATGCTTTAAACTTTTTTCCTATAACATATTTCGTCTTACGACCTAACCCCCATCGGCAAGCAACAACCATTTAAGAAGTAATAACCACAACTTATGACGCGCACACTATTTACATTTTTACTTTTTTTTACGCTCCCAATTGGACTTTTTTATGCCCCAATTTATGGGCAATCCTCCATTAATATTGACTCTTTACAGTCTGTTTTGACGACGCAAATGCGGCTCGGCAATCGCCGTGCGTTGCGAGATATGGCTAGTTTTTTAGATAAACCCGCTTTCGCAACGACTGCCCGTCGGGCCATTGTTGCGCATACATTTTTTACATCTTCTGAAATTGACGCCTCAAAAGCCTCACGAGAGCAACTATTGTCCTTCTTTTATGACAATGAAAAACAGCTAAAATACAGTGATATGTTGGCTGCTTTTTACGTGACGCCTGTTGAAAATCAAGCAACAACCCTCAATTTTCCCCGTCTTTCTACCTCCGAAACAGACCCCTCAGTATCGCTGCGCTTTTTGACCAATAAATTTGATTCTTTGGTGTTAAAAAAAGTAGAAACAGATGATTATCAACGGATTATACAAAAAATAACGACCATAGAGACGCCCGAAGCCTTTGATTGGTTGCGTCGAACTTTGACCCTTTTGCCGTTGGGAAAACAAGCAACGGCGGTCAATGTGGCCTTGTGCGAAGGCTTAGCAAATGAGCCGACTGCCGAAAACTTGAAAGCCGTTACCGCCGCCGTTGAGCAAGGTTTTGTTCCCGAAGGCTTGCTGACCGTCCCGTTTTTAAAGTTTACAAATTGCACAACATCGCCGCGCCGCGCTCGATTTTTATTGGATTCCTTCGGCTCAAGCGAAGGTTTACGTACCTATGGTTATGAAAAATTGTTCGCCGCTCGTTTCGTTTCTTTCTACGATAAAGTCGATTATTTCGCTCAAATTTTAGCGCAAGAAAATACGCCTGATTGGTTGCAACATAGTGCAAGATTTGATATGTTGCTGACGCGAATGCCGCGTTTGTTGTTTTATTTGATCGCTCAAACACGTCTAAAACCTTCACAACGAACATTTTACATAGATTATTTAAAACGATTGACATCAATTGACTGCACGGCATCAATCACTTCGCCGAATGTGTCAACCGATGAGTTTGCAGCCATTGAACAACAAAAAAATGTTATTCGTTGGTGGGCGATGCATAGTGAAGATTTTGAATGGGATGAAAGTGAACACCGCTTTGTCAGCAAAGCCGAAGCAACGGCACGAGCGGAAGAATTAGAGCGTCAAGTGCGGCGTTTAGGTTCAGAAAATGATGCGGCGGCGATTGCGGCATTTGTCCGTCTGACGGAAGGCGACCCGCCGACTGTGATTGCCCTCGTGGAGCGTTTTCGACCGATTTTAAGGTCGTATAATCCCCGTTTACCCGCCCTGAATTATACTTTTTTGGAACAAATGACGACCCTTTCGGCCTACTGTCGGAAGCATGGTTTTAAACTCAAATTGCCTCAAAATCTAGCTGTTTTGATGGATTCTTTGAACCAACCAATTTTAATTAAAACGCGCTATTTACTTGAAAATCAAGTTCTTACAGAGATGAAAATAGGAGATGTATCGGCCATTGAGTATTTTGGTTTGTTGCATTCAGGCAATCCAGATTTAGGTTTTTCAGTTGGTCGAATTATAGATATTTTTTATTCTAAAAATTGGAAAGCCCTTGTTGAAAACGACGCGCAAGTGCGTTTGTATCTCAAAAAATCGGCTCTTTTCAAAAACATTGGTGTGGCAGGCGTGAGCAGTTTGTACGATAAGAAATTTGACCGCCGTGATGAATACATCCGTTTGAGATTGGCGCAAATTGCCCGTACTGAGAGCGATGGCGACATTCAAGACAACCTCCAAGATTGGCAAACAACGGCTTCAATTGCCCTAAAAGTTGAAAATGGAGGCCGTTCAGAATCGCCTACGGGCGAGGATAGCGCGAACGATGAGAGCATCGAATCGCGGCTGCGTCGTTTGCAAGTAGATGGCTCGTTTTCCATTGCTGACGTGAACGTGATTGTTGGCTCACCCGCTTTTAATGACACATATAAACCATTGGTTCTCAAATTATTGAAAAAAATTACCCCCCTCAGTACCCTGCGTAATTTTAAGCTAAAAAGTTGGTTAAAATCGAGTCGTGACCTCGCTACGTTTGAAGATTTATACATAGGCCCTAAGGATTTAGACGATGTTGTGCGGCTCTTTGAGATAGACGATGAGACGCCGATGTGGGCGTTTATTGCCACGCATTCGGCGCGTTATTCGGTTGCTGAAATGGGGACTTTTTGGAATTCGATGTTTAAAGTGGCGTGGTTCAATGATTTATTGTATTCTAACAATTTAAAAACACCGCAACGCGATACGATTGTTGCCGCACTTCGCCGACATTTGACGCCGACGGATGACGTTTTATCAGAATTTGAAGAACAAACAACGACCTTACATATTGCAGAATTGGAAAATGTGGGTAAAAAATTGGCTGAAAAACTTGAAGCAACCTTTACACTTGATGCACCCGAACCCATGAAAGCGGTCGTTCAATCGGCAATTTTAGCACGGTTGAGCTATGAAGATATTGGCACGGCGGCGCGTTATGCCTATCGGTTTAGCAAGCGCGAAGATGGGACTGCGCCGATGTCGTTTTTGACGGTGGATTTTGGGATTCCTTTTTTCAATTTTGATAAAGACACTTGGGCGCAATTCATTTATAATCACGAAAAAATGCCTAAAAAAGATTTCTATCTGTTTTATTTGAAACAATTTGGCGTCCCGTTTCAAACATCCGACGGGCGGCTCGATTATCAAAAAATCTTTGAAATTCTCCGTTTTGAGGCCGTTCAACCGTTCACAGGCGGTGGTGCGCCACGCGATTTTTTCACGTTTGGCATCATCAAATTATTAGAAATGGAGTTCCAAACGCGCCTTGGTTTCCATGATAAATTGAACGAAAATCAAACGTTTTACATATTCAACACGGCAAAACGCGCTACCGAATGGCGAACGTTTTTGTTGAATAAAAATTTGGTAAAACTAAAAGATGACGAAGCCAAAGGATTTAGTGAATAATGGTTAATCATTAACCATTATTAGTACATCGCGGCTTGACACCAAAAGTCCTGGAGCTTTTTCATTGGCCATAATATCTTCCAACAAAATCCGTAATTCTGCCTTCAAATCGGGTTCTTTCAAGCAAATTTTACCTAAAACGCGTATCGAAAACGCCCGAACGGCGATAGATACTGAGGGGTCTTCCAAAAACCGAAAAGCGGCATCGGCGGCTAATCCTAGAACAGCGTCGGGAATCGTCGGCAATTCACGAAGCAAACGCATGGTATTTCGGCTGATAGCGTCATGGTGTGGCTGCTTCAAATTCAGTAAAATACGCTCTAAATATGGCTCTATCAACGTCGGATTCTTTTCGCCTACAAACGACATAGGCCACGCCGCCCGTTGGCACATCCACCAATTGCCATCAAAAAAACAGGTCATTAATTCCTCTAAACGGTTTGCGTCGTTGCCGATGTAAGCGACGATACGCAGGGTCATGGCTTTAGAATGCTCTTGTTCGAGGCTTTCTCGGATATTCATTTTTGGAAAATTTTAGATTTTAAAAGTCATTGCGAAGTACGAAGCAATAAAATTTCAAAGTGCAATAATAAAAAAACTTCGTCGAAGTTTCAAAACCTCGACGAAGTTGTGTAAGCATACCCCTCAGTAAAAATCAGAAAACCGTCTTGCAGATGTGCGTCTGTAAGGCGGTTTTTTATATTTTCAAA
>JAYSRS010000401.1:0-11967 GCA_043720935.1 Saprospiraceae bacterium | reverse complement strand
ACAAGCTGCCTCCTAAAAAATCCTTCAGATGGCGATTTTCGAGCGCAGCGAGAAAGAGCCAGTAAAATACGCTTTTATTTACTTAACGTTCCTAAGTTATGAGAGATGAGTTATGAGAGATGAGTTATGAGTTGTACGATGACACATACAACTCATAACTCATCTCTCATAACTCATAACTCCTCTTTTCTTCTTCTGAAAAATTTTACATTTAAAAAAAAAGGAATTTTGACTTAAATTTTACAAAGCCTTTTTAACTTCGTCGCCTTATTCAAAACGGAAAATATGACACCTTCAGAAGATGTATTCGAGAAAGAATTCTTGCCACACGCCGATGCACTCGCTAATTTTGCTTATTATTTGACGCAAAGCGATGCAGAGTCTGACGACCTTTGGCAAGACACTATGTTGAAAGCCTATCGAGCGGCTGACAGTTATCAAGAGGGAACTAATGCGAAGGCTTGGTTGTTTCGGATTATGAAGAACACGTTTATTAACGAGTATAAACGTAAAAAACGCCGTGGTTATCAAGTAGATTACGAAGAAATCGGAATTTATCACGATGAAGAAGATTCGCCGCTAACGTCTTACACAGACCTTCGAAGTGAACTTTTTTCAAATATGATGGGCGATGAAATGATGAATGCCATCAACGAATTGCCAACTGACAGCCGAACAATTTTGATTCTATGCTACGTCGAGGAGTTTCAATACGAAGAATTGGCCGCGATTTTTGAAATTCCCGTCGGTACGGTTCGCTCACGCTTGTCTCGCGCCAGAAATTTATTGAAAGAAAAATTGAAGGACTACGGCAAAGGTTTGGGCTACGGAAAAGAAGAAAAAAGGAATGATGAGTAAAGAATTACGGAATTATCGGCTTTGTGGTACAAAAGCTTTTTTCAATAATTAATAATTTGTAACTCATTGATTACGGTTCAACGTTCGGGGAACTTTAAAAGTTCCCCGAACGTGCGCTATAACGTGCACCGTACCATAAAGCCGATAATTCCGAAGAATTATGCGTGATGAATATTTATAACGCATCGTTCACGATACTCACATTTGGTCATTTATTGTCCAAAATAGTAAAATTTTAAGCAAAATACTGAGGGGGTAGATTTTCCAACTCTACGCTCTAAAGAATATTGATGTTTTGTAATGTATAAATTTATAACTTATCATTATAGTTCATCATTTTAAAAGTGCTATTTCATAAATTTTTATTGTTTAATCACCGATTTAAAACATCGGTACAAATTCAGTTTATCAATCAATGAGAGAGATTCAACATCCGAACGACGACGTTTTTCAACGTGTCAATCTATACTTGGACGGCAGAATGTCCCAAACCGAAGCAACTTCATTTCGGACTGACATGAACCAGAATCCTGCTATCACTGAAGCCTTAAACCACGAACAGTCGTTCCGCGACCTCCTCAAAAACAGCGTTCACCGCCGCAAAGTGTCTTCTGACTTGATTCAGAACATCAAGGACAAAATCCGCACGGCACCCCATTAATTTTTACACTAACAAGTTTTACGGACACATTTTTCAAACTAATCACAGCATTCTTCTAGTAATTTAAAAGAACTTCAAAATAAAAAAGGCTTGCTTCCAAATCGGAGGCAAGCCTTTTTCTTTTATGGTTTGTTTCACACGGAGTTCACGGAGAACACAGAGTTTTTTTCTTTTTTGTCATTCAGTAGGAAAAAATCTCTGCGTTCTCCTTGAAATCCGTATGAAATCTCAAAAAATTACGCCGTGTGAATGGCCTCAATAAGATTTTTACCCGTCATTTCTGCCGAAGGTACAACGCCCAATAAGCCTAAAAGCGTCGGTGCGACATCCGCCAAACGGCCATTTTTAACGCGTTTTCCTGCCGCATTTTTCGAAACGTAAATGCAAGGCACAGGGTTCATCGTGTGGGCCGTGTTCGGTGTATCGTCGGCGTTTATCATAAAATCTGAATTGCCGTGGTCGGCGATAACAATGATATCATAATCGTATTTCAAAGCTGTTCCAATCAAGCGTTCACAGCATTCTGACACCGTTTCAGCCGCTTTCATGGCCGCCGAAAAAACGCCCGTGTGGCCAACCATATCCGTATTGGCATAATTCAAGCAAATAAAATTTGGTTGATTCGCTTCGATTTCGGCAACAATTTTGTCCGTAATCTCAAAAGCGGCCATTTCGGGTTTAAGATCATACGTTGCTACATCTTTTGGTGAATTGCACATAATACGCGTTTCACCTTCAAAAGCAGCTTCGCGGCCACCGCTAAAAAAGAACGTAACGTGTGGATATTTCTCGGTTTCGGCAATTCGTACTTGCGTCAAACCCGCATCGGCCAAGACCTCGCCCATCGTTTTTGTCAGATTGTCTTTTTCAAACAACACCGACACGTTATTATATGTCTCGTCGTAACGCGTCATTGTCACGTAACGAAGATTAAGTTTTTTCATATCAAAATCGGGAAAATCGCGCTGTGTCAAAACTTCCGAAATTTCACGCGGTCGGTCAGTTCTGAAATTAAAATTAATCACTACATCACCTTCTTGAATGACCCCCTCAGTTGCGTCGTCGCCGCGCAATGACAAACACATAGCGGGTAAAAACTCATCTGTTACATCTGCATTATAGCTTTTTTTAATCGCTTCGCTCAAATTCTCGACGCGTTCGCCAATGCCTTTGACCATCAAATCATAAGCAATTTTGACACGTTCCCAACGCTTATCTCTGTCCATTGCAAAATAACGACCGACGACCGACGCAATCTCAAAAGGTTGATTGTCAATGTGTTGCGCTAGTTTTTCTAAGAAAGACAAACCACTTTTAGGGTCACAATCACGTCCATCCGTGAAGGCATGAATGTAACCGCGACACCCCTCAGTAGTAGCAATGTCGCAAAGATTTCTTAGGTGCGACGTATGCGAATGCACACCACCGTCGCTCACGAGGCCAATAAAATGGACAGGTTTATCGTTGTCTTTTGCGTATTTTAAGGCAGCCAAAAGCGTTGGATTTTGAGCCAATTCGCCCAATCGAACGGCGCGATTGATGCGCGTGAGTTCTTGATAAACGACCCGACCTGCGCCAATATTCATGTGGCCCACTTCTGAATTGCCCATCTGACCTTCGGGCAAACCTACGTCTTCGCCATACGTAACAAGTTCCGCACTTGGGTAGCGCGTGTAAAGACTATCAATAAAAGGGGTATGGGCGAGGGTGATAGCGTCGGCGCGGCGGGTTAGACCGTGACCCCAGCCGTCGAGAATTGCGAGCAATGCGCGTTTTTGATTTGACATACTTAATTGGTTAATTTTTAACAGATTACGCAAAGGCAACTGCTACTACATGACCCACAGATTTGGCTGATGCCTAGTAGGAGTGTACGTTGCGCCGCAAAAATAGGCATAAAAAAAGTGTCCCGCCTATGCGACGAGACACTTTTTAAAAGCGAAACCGAAAATACTGAGGGGTAGTCAACCCCTCGTTTGATGTGTGTGCAAACTTTTGCGGTTTTTGGAAATCTCTCGAATTTAAAACACACCGAATTGCGAACGTGCCCTCAGTAAGCCGGAAGTAAACGCTTTTAAACCTTATATTGCATCTCCCATGAAAGAAAT
The DNA here is from genome assembly GCA_043720935.1 of Saprospiraceae bacterium. GTDB lineage: Bacteria > Bacteroidota > Bacteroidia > Chitinophagales > Saprospiraceae > JAAFJT01. The sequence continues at coordinate 8,340 of JAYSRS010000401.1, read as the reverse complement.
ACCGAATTTGATGGAGTAGAAAAAGTAGTTGCCCGCGTTGTCTATTTTTTTTCTACCGAAAATACCTTTGAAACGTGCTAAAATAAACGAATCGTGAAATTCGTCTTTTTGTGACGCCAAAGGTACGCTAAGTAACGGCTGATAAGGTCTGAAATTGTCTCAATAACATTTCATTAAACTTTTATACACTTTTCACGCCGCATTAGCTGGAATAGATATATAAAATTTTGTGCCAATGTTTTCTTCCGAGTCAAACCAAATCTTCCCATTGTATTTTTCTACGATGTTTTTACAAATCGTCAAGCCGATTCCCGTGCCTTCAAACTTATCTTTTTTGTTCAATTGTTGAAACAAAACGAACACCTTATTACCGTACTCTTTGTTAATGCCTATGCCATTATCTTGGATTGTCAACACGATGTGACCGTTTTCTTCCCTACCACCAATCGTCACAAGAGGCGTAGAAGTTGTGAACTTCAACGCATTACCTATTAAATTTTGAAATAATTGAAGCAAATGCGAGCGATTCATCCGAATACTTGGCAAATTAGCCTCACAAACAACTTGGGCATTTTTCGACTCAATTGCATTACGTAAGTTGGCCTTCACATCTTCCAAGACTTCGTCGGGACGTATGACTTCTGCACCAGGTTGTTGCGAAATGACCTGCGAAAAATCCAACAAATCGGTTAATAAACTGTACATTCTTTTTACGCCAGAGTTCACAAACTGCATATATTCCTTCGCATCGGGTGGTAAATCCTTGGCATATTTCATCTGAATCAACCCAACATAACTACCGATTGAGCGCAAAGGCTCTTTCAAATCGTGTGCCGCGACATAAGCAAACTGTGACAAAATTTCATTCGATTCTTCAAGCCGACGGTATTGTTGTTGAATTTCATCGTTTTTCACTTTCATCGCACTGAAACTCCGACCGCGCATCTGAATCAAAAAACCGAGGAACAACACAATCATCAAAAACGCCGAAATACTCACGACGAGCAAAAACCGCGTTTCACGGGCTTTGAGCGTATTGATTTCATTTTCGCGCTTTTCGGTGTCAAATTTCAACTCCATTTCCGCCGTCCGCTTCGTTTTATCGGCATTAAAAAGAGAATCACTCAACGCTTTCGACGTGTTCAAGTACGCCAAAGCGCGCGTGTTTTCGTGTCTATTGAAAAAAATCAAGAACAATTGATAATTGGCGCGCTGGGCAATTTCTTTGTAATCCAATTTTTCGGCGATGCTCAAACTCTTTAAAAATTCCGTTTCAGCTTCCGCATTTTTATTTTGTTCGCGGTTCAAAAGCCCCATTTTATAGTGCCATTCTGCTTGGTCAAGGTCTAAAAACTGCGCTTCGTATTTCAAACATTCTTTATAAGTGGCGGCCACTTGGTTAAATTCTTTGCGCTTAAAATGAATATCCGCTATTTGCATCAAAGTTCGGGCGATGTAAACCTTGTAATCAATCAATCGATAAATCGCAATCGCTTCTTCGTATTTTTTTAAGGCCCCCTCAGTATCCCCACGCTCAAAAAGGATGGCACCATAACATTTCAAGACGTTGGCCAACTGTATGTTCGATTCACTTTCTTTTACCGATTGCCCTTTCTGAACAAGTGCCAATTGATGCGCTTTTTCAATATGTATCAAGGCTTTTTCGTAGTCTTTTGCCTTCAAATACGTTTCGGCAATGTCAATGTGTGACACAATGATATTCTTCTTATGTTGCGTCCGAACGGAAATATCGAGCGATTTCAAAAAATAATTGGTTGCTTTGTCATAGATACCCGTTTCGCGGTGCAACAAACCGAGGCCGTGGTAGGCATCCGAAATCATTTCGTAATCATTAATTTTTTCAGCAATGGCCAACACTTTTTCGTAATAACTGAACGCAATACGGTAACTCCCATTTTTTCGATGGACAATGGCAAGGTCATTATAAATCGTTGTTTTGAAACTATCGGCCATACTTTCAGCGGTTTTTGCGGCAGCTTCGTAAGCAGGTATGTATTTGTCAGGCATGGCATTGTCTTCGTAGATAAAGCCGATGCCGCGTTGCGAATCGAAAATATCTTTCTTATTACCCGATTTCTGCGCTTTTTTCAAGGCAATATCGGCGTAAATCAAAGCCAAATCCATGTTTTTGTAGGTATATTCGGTGGTAAGCCCGAGAATATCCCAAACCTTCTTGTCCGCAACAGCGCGCTCAAGGCTATCCCGCGACGGCAGTGCAGATTGGGGTTTGTCAATGGCTTTTAGCGGCGGCGCGCCTAAAAGCCAAAAGAATAAAAAAGTGTATCTGTTGAAAAGTAAAGCACTTCGCATGGTTTATACGTTCTTTTGAAAGGAATCATTTGTCAATAATATCTGATGAAGTTTTATATGTGTGCTTATGTTAGACGTAAGCACAGGTTTTCCTTCAAAAAATACAGCAGTGTATTGTTTCTTTTGTGACTTACAAAAACGAGGGTTTTATTTGACGGGCGTCTTTTGAGCGCAGCGAAAAACAGCTCGTAAACCGAACTAAAAAAAAGAATGCTCATCCCCCCTCAGTATTTTGAGGAAAACGACGAGCATTCAGTTGTTTTTTGAAAGTTATGCGTATTGCTGTTTGACTAATAACCGACCTTGGTCTTTGTAGCTGTCGTCGTTGTTCCGCCAGGACGTTGGCGGCGTTTGTCGTCTCTCACGCCTCCTCCTCTGACTTCTAACATATCGCTTGCAGAAAGCGTTAATGTCAATTCTTGGCTGATTTCTGAAATGTTTTTCATATTATGCGTACGTTGGTGATGCTTTTTTAGTCGATGACTCGTTTAAAGGACTTCAAAAGCATGGATGAAAAAAATGAGTTTTTACAAGCAGAGTTTTGAATTTTGGGAGGTGGGTCGGTTTAGTTAGTGTTGATGCCGCCGCCTGGCCTTTCGCGGCGTTTTTCGTCTGCGACGATACTTGTCACGGACGAAAGCGAAGCAGTCAAAGTAGTTTCAGTAAGGATACCACCTTTAATGTGGCACATGGTACGCTGTGAAAGCGTGTTTGTGGCTAATGCCTTAGCGATGTGTGCTAATTTATTCATTGTTTGTTACTTTTAAGAAAAATTGATTAAAAAATTAATTGAAATAGCGTGATTTCGTTGACACAAACAAATCTATTGGCATTTTGCCTGTTTTGATTTCGCTTTTTTTAAAAACATGACACGGTTCTTTAAGCAAATAAAAGAAGCTTATAATTTTTAAACGGTTGATTCCATTGAGATTACGGTCAATAGACCCCTCAGTATCTTAGCCGTTTTGTGGTCGAATTTCGGTGTTTAATTTGTTAATAATTTTTGTGGCACACGATGCGTCGTTATTAAAATGGTGCGTCAAATCTAGGTCGTAGCGTGCTGACTTTTCTCAACCTAATTTGCGTATTGTGACTGCTCAATAACTTGCAGCACGCACAACGCAAAACGTATTGTCATTCAGTAGGAACAAAACTTGGAACAATACTGAGGGGCCTCCCTTTTTACAATTTTACCAAATAAAAATTGTCTCTTTCCTTAGTTTCCTAGAAAAAAATCTACTTTTAGCCCTGCATTCGGCATTAAAATAGCCGATAAATGATTTACTATAACGAAAAATTAACAACATTCATCTATCCATTTTTTACAAAAAAGCGATAAAATATGTCTCAAACAGCAGAAAAGGCGGTTATTAAGTCCGACAAAATGCCTTCCGCGATTCCGTACATCGTCGGCAACGAAGCCGCAGAACGGTTCAATTATTATGGGCTGCGCGCCATCTTGACCACTTTCATGGTCGCTCAATTCTACAACCCGACGGGTTCAACCGACCCCTCAGTAATGCAAGCGGCGGAAGCAACGGCGAACGCCAAAACACATGATTTTGTGGCAATGAGCTATTTACTGCCCCTTTTTGGTGGCATGGTAGCCGACTGGTTTTGGGGAAAATACAAGACAATCCTTTATCTATCAATTGTTTACGCTATCGGCAATTTAACCCTGGCTTTCTCTGTCAATAGTGAACCGATTTTTACAACGGCGTTGATGCTCATTGCTTTAGGTGCGGGTGGCATCAAGCCGTGCGTCTCCGCAAATGTCGGCGACCAATTCGACGAAACCAATTCGCACTTGATTCCGAAGGCGTTTGATGCGTTTTATGCCTCTATCAATGCGGGTTCGTTGCTCTCCATCTTATTGATTCCCGTTTTGAAGGCCAAATTCGGCCCAACAATCGCTTTTGGCGTTCCCGCAATTGCGATGATGATTGCGATTGGCTTTTTCTACGCAGGGCGTGACAAATACGTAAAAATGCCGCCAAAAGGCGATAATAATAAACTCGTTATTCTCTTATCCGCTTTTGGTTCGTTGGTCATTAGCTATCTCTATTTCGACAAAGTGCAACACGCTGGAACGGGCCCCGTTTTAGGCGGTTTTGGCATTTTAACCTTGCTTTCAGCCATCGTTTTCAAGAAACAATGGTTCGCAAAACCAGGGAATTTCATCGGCATCAACCTTTATGCGTTGCTCAACGGCGGCTTTGAAGCGGCGGCGAAAGAGTACGGTGCGGCAACGGTTGAAGGCATCAAATCAGTTTGGCGGGTGTTGTCGGTCTTTGCATTTGTGCCGTTTTTCTGGGCCTTGTGGGACCAAAGTCAATCAGAATGGGTCGTTCAAGCCACTAAATGCGACCTCAATTTCTTAGGTATCAACTGGCAAGCGGAGCAAATTTCGTTTGTCAATGCAGGATTTATTTTGGCATTTATTCCGTTGTTTTCCTACGGTATTTACCCAATGTTGGAAAAAATGGGCATTAAAGTCACACCACTACGTAAAATTGGTGCAGGTTTCGTCCTCACAGCCTTGTCTTTTGTCGTTATTGCCATCATTCAAACGTGGATTGACGGTGGCGACAAACCGAGTATTGGCTACCAAATCGCCGCGTTTGTCGTCTTGACGGCGGGTGAAGTGTTGATTTCTATCACGTGTTTGGAGTACGCCTATACGCAATCACCGCCTTCGATGAAGTCAACAATCATGGCGTGTTACCTTTTGTCGGTAACAATCGGCAACGTTTTGGTGTCCGTCATCCAAAATAACATCAAAGACAAAGGCTTTTTTGCCCAATTTGAAGGCGCAGGATTCTATTGGCTCTTCACGGGCATCTGCGCAGCAACGGCGGTGGTCTTTATGTTCGTTTCGCCGTACATCAAAGAGAAAAGTTATATCGGCGTAGCGGCTGAATAATTTATACCCCTCAGTATTTTGCACTCAAAAGCCCTACAAACGACGCGTTTGTAGGGCTTTAAAGTTGTAAAAAGAAAGCTAATGATTGTAAGTGGAATAGTAGCTTTGCGGCTAAGTGGCGCGACCTTAATATCACGCTGAGTTTTTGATTTTCATAAATATAAACCTGTCCATCATGTCTAAAATTAACCAGATTTTAGTTGTAACACTCTGTTTTATCGGCACTATCCTAACGGCCCAAACAGCAGTTGAGCGCACAGCTATCGGCAATTTGTTGGTCGAGAGCATTCCTGTCATACCCCCCTCAGTATCAGAGACTTGGGAACGGTATCAAAACATTCGGCAAGCGGGTTTTGCCGATTGGGACGCATCGGGCAATGGGATGTACATCGCCACGCGTTTTGGCGATGTCAACCAAATCCACCACGTCAACAAAGCGGGCAGCTACCGCGAGCAAGTGACATTTTTCAAAGAACCGCTCGGCAGCGTCTCAACTTGTCCCGACCCGACCCGCGACGGTTTTCTCTACGCCCGCGACAATGGCGGCAATGAGCAGTTTCAAATCTATTTTTTCGATAGAAACAAAGGCAATTCAACCCTTCTGACCGACGGAAAAAGCCGTAACGGTGGCTATCGTTGGAACAAAAAAGGCGATAAAATCGCTTTCAATTCCTTCAAACGGACGGGTAAAGACGGTGATTTCTACGTTCAACCCATTGGCGGCGAAGCCAAAATGATATTGGAAAACAAAGGCGGCGGCTGGGGCATTGCCGCGTGGAGTGCCGACGACAACACAATGATTGTCGGCAATTATATCAGTGCCAACGAAACAAAAATGTATAAACTCGATGTAAAATCGGGCGTTTTAGACCAAATCAATCCATCTGACAAGCAAATTTCGTATTCAAACGCTAAATTTACCAGCGACGGCAAAGGCATTTTCGTCCTCTCGGATGAAGGCGTTGAGTTCAAAAATTTGAGTTTTTATGATTTCGCTACGCGCAAAATTTCGAAAATTGCCGAAATGAACGGCGACATCGAAGATACTGATTTGTCAGAAGATGGCACAACTCTCGCCTTCTCGGTCAACGAAGGCGGGTACTACAAAGTCTATTTGCTGGACACCAAAACCTTGAAATATAGGCCCCTCAGTAATTTACCCAAAGGTGTCATCGGTGGCCTCGCTTTTAACAAAGACAACCGCCGTTTGGCCTTGACAATCACGACGCCGACAACGCCTTCCGACGTTTACGTAATAGATTCAAAGGCGGCTGATAAGGTAGAAAGGTGGACATTTTCGGAAGTCGGGGGCTTGAATACCGCTAATTTTGTGGATTGTCAATTGATTGAGTTCCCCACCTTCGACAAAGACGAACGGACAGGCAAAACGCGTATGATTCCCGCTTTTTTGTATTTGCCCAAAGGAAAAACGGGTAAAATTCCCGTTGTCATCGAAATCCACGGCGGGCCAGAAGGGCAATATTTTCCCAATTTTTCAGCCCGTCGGCAATATTGGGCCAACGAATTGGGCATTGCGGTACTCGTGCCGAACGTGCGCGGCTCGTCGGGCTACGGCAAAACGTATTTGAAATTGGACAACGGCATGCTGCGTGAAAATTCCGTCAAAGACATTGGGGCTTTATTGGATTGGACAGAAAAACAACCGAATTTGGATGCGTCAAAAGTGGCCGTTTTTGGCGGCAGCTACGGCGGTTACATGAGCCTCGCTTGCATGACGAACTACAACGCCCGACTGAAATGTGGCTTAGATTTGTTCGGTATTTCTAATTTTGTTTCGTTTTTGAAAAACACATCGGGCTACCGCGTTGACCTCCGCCGCGTTGAATACGGCGACGAGCGCGACCCTAAAATGGCCGAACATCTACAAAAAATTAGCCCTCTGACGAATATCAAAAACATCACAAAACCGATGTTTATCTATCAAGGCGAAAACGACCCGCGTGTGCCGTTGTCAGAATCGGAGCAAATGCTGGCTTCTTTGAAGGAAAATGGCGTTTCTACGTGGTACGTTCGGGCAAAAGACGAAGGTCACGGAATGGCGAAGAAGGCAAATAGTGATTATACGTATGCGGCGATAACGTTGTTTTTGCAAACGTTTTTGATGAAATAAAAATACTTTACCCGTTTAATAGGGCAACGCCCTATTCTAATTGACTACGCTCTTTCAGAGCTTTTAAAAGTAAAACACGCTTTTCAAATCATCAACGCCCTGAAAGGGAATTATCAATTAGGATAGGACAACGCCTTATCAACCTATAAATTTTGAACAGAAATAGGAACGTGCAGACCGCTACGTTCCTATTTTTGTTAAGAAAATATCTTTTAATGGAAAATAATTTGGAATTGTGGAATTTTACACTTACGTTTGCATCAATCTCATGATTTTGTTATCTATTAATTTTGAATCATTTTGTAAATAATTAAAAAAAATGAGGGAATGGTTGTTATCACTAAATCAACGCTGTATGAATTTGCAGCTATCCACACAGACGTAGAAGACGCAATTGACACATGGTATCGAAAAGTTCGTAATGCGGATTGGTCTAATTTTCAAGATGTTAAAGAAACGTTTGGTTCTGCTGACTATGCTGGAAATGACAGATACGTATTCAACATAAAAGGCAACAGATATAGATTGGTTGCTCTTATTCATTTCAATCGGCGCACACTTTATATTCGTTTTATAGGAACGCATCGAGAATATGACGATGTGGATTGTTCCACTGTTTAAACCCACTATTCAATCACATTTTTTTAAATTTTAAAGTCATGTTTAGTCAATCAATTATTTCTAACGAAACAGAGTATCGCCTTGCCCTCGCTGCAATTGAGCCGCTTTTGCAGAAAGGTTTTTCTCAACTGACAACTGAGGAAGACGAAGAATTGACACGCGTTACAAACCTTATCGAAGCCTACGAATCTATTAATTATGCCCTCCCTTTCAAGCCAAAAAACATGGTTGAAATGTTGGAATTGAAGATGTTTGAACGCAAATTGAAGCAAAAAGACTTGGCACAAGTGCTTGAAGTGACTGAAAACCGCATTTCAGAAGTCATTAACGGTAA
>JAYSRS010000400.1:0-4117 GCA_043720935.1 Saprospiraceae bacterium | reverse complement strand
GTTTCTCATTGAATTGAAATACATTAAGAAAGGCGACGAGCATAAAAAAGACAGCATTACGCAGGAACTCTACGTCGAAAAAGTGGAAAGAGAAGCGCGTATTCAACTTCAAAAATACATTCAAACGGAAAACGCCAAACGCATGATTGATTTGAAAGCATGGCTCATCATTTTGGTTGGCCGTGAATGGCATTTGGTGGAAGAAATACCGATTGTTAGGGATTGATTGCTTGAAAAATGCCCCCCCTCAGTATTTTATGCCTTTGTAGCCTTTTTTCAAGCGCCCTTTGCACCAAACCCTTGTCCTTTTTCCGTCCATTTTTTTTGCTTGTTAATCTATATTTTATAGGCCACTTGTATAAACAGTGTTAAATTCGGCGCGCTTTGTAAACGCTTTGTCTGATTACAGCGTTACACAATTTCAGATGTCAAATTTGTAAAGTAGTGGGCTAACAAACCATATCCACAAGTCTGACTGCGGCGTAGCTGCACAATCTCGGTAACGATAGCTAATAACGCTTTTTTTATGCGGTGTAACCGCAAAACAGCACATTTAGCGGTTACACCGCATTGTAAAAATCCTTGTCGAGTTAAGCGTTACCGAGATTTTGCAGCTACGCCGCATTCGAGACAATAACTAGATTTAATGCCCAACCCTGAAAATTTGAAATTTTAAAACGGAATTATCGGTTAAAAAACGCAATATACTGAGGGGGTATCAGATTTAGGAAATCTGCAAGATTTCCTAAATCTAATGCTTATTAAAAACATTGCTACCACATTTATCTTTTGAAAATTTATTTCATAACTAAATCACGTTTGTCAAAACATGAAATTACCTTCTGCAAAACCCTTATTTATGGGGCTTTTCTTGGCGTCGGCTTTGAGTGCATCGGCTCAAATGCCCGCAAACTTTGAAAAAGTCACGGCTGTCGAAGGCATCACGGAGTACCGACTTAAAAGCAACGGCTTGAAAGTCCTCGTATTCCCCGACGCCTCAAAACAAACAATGACCGTCAACATCACCTATCAAGTTGGTAGCCGCCACGAAGGCTACGGCGAAACGGGCATGGCGCATTTGTTGGAACACATGGTGTTTAAAGGTTCGCCGAAACACAAGGACATCCCGGGTGAGTTCAAAACCCGTGGCGCACGTTTCAACGGCACGACTTGGGTTGACCGTACCAATTATTTTGAAACATTTACGGCTTCCGACGAGAACCTCGAATGGGCCTTAGACCTCGAAAGCGACCGTATGATTAACTCGTTTATTGCGAAAAAAGACTTAGAAACGGAGTTTTCGGTCGTTCGCAATGAATTTGAATCGGGCGAAAACGACCCGACGGGCGTTTTGATGGAGCGCGTTATGTCCACGGCGTTTTTGTGGCACAACTACGGCAAATCAACGATTGGCAACCGCGCCGACATCGAAAATGTGCCAATTGAAAATCTCCAAGCGTTTTACCGCAAATTCTATCAACCAGACAACGCCGTTTTGTTGGTTGCGGGAAAAGTTGACGAAGCGAAAGCCTTGAAAATGATTGATAAATATTTTTCTGCCGTGCCAAAACCGACCCGCGCTTTGCCGACAACTTGGTCAACCGAACCAACGCAAGACGGCGAGCGCAACGTGATTTTGAAGCGCGTCGGCGATGTTCAAGTCGCGTCAAGCGGTTATCACATTCCTGCGGGTTCGCACCCCGACTTTGCTGCTATTCAATGCTTTGTAGATGCTATTACCGACAATCCTTCGGGCCGTTTGTACAAAAACCTCGTGTCTGCCAACAAAGCGACAAGTGTGTGGGGCTACACGATGCAGACGCACGACCCTGGGTTCGTTTATTTCAATACCGATGTTCGGAAAGAACAAAGTTTGGACGAAGCCAAGGGGATTTTGACAAAAACCCTTGACGATGTGGCTAAAAACCCGTTGACGGACGAAGACGTTAACCGCGCTAAAACGCAGAACCTCAAACAGTTAGAGCAATTGTTCCGCAACACGGAGCAAACGGGCTATTTGTTGTCGGAATTTATGGCGATTGGTGACTGGCGTTTGTTTTTCATCCTTCGGGACAATTTAGAAAAAGTAACGGCGAAAGACGTTGACCGCGTGGTAAAGGCGTATTTCAAGCCGTCAAACCGCACCGTTGGCCTGTTTATTCCAGAAACGAAGCCTGACCGCGCCGAAATTCCAGCAACGCCCGAAGTGTCTGCTTTGGTGGAAGGCTACAAAGGCCGCGCACAAATGTCTGAGGGTGAAGTCTTTACACCGTCAATTAAGAACATCGAAGCACGGACTAAAACGGGCAACGCAGGTTCTGTTAAGTATTCTTTCTTGAAAAAAACAACGCGGGGCGGTACGGTTTCGGCCAATATGACGTTGCGTTTTGGCGACGCGCAAAGCCTTCAAAACAAGCGTTTGGCAGCTCAAATGGCCGCTAAAATGTTGCAAAAAGGCACAGCAAAGCACACGGAACAACAGTTGAAAGACGAATTTGACAATTTAAAAGCAACCGTTCGGGTGTATGGTGGACAAGACAATGTAGGCGTGTCTATCGAAACCGTAAAAGAGAATTTGCCTAAGGTTTTGGCTTTGGTAACAGAGATTTTGCGCGAGCCGTCATTCCCTGAAAAAGAGTTTGAAGAAGCCCGTCAGCAAGACCTCGCGGCAAGCGAACAGCAGTTGAGCGACCCGCAAGCCTTGGCGGGTTTGGCGATGGACAGACACATGAATCCGTATTCAAAAACGGATATTCGCTACACACCGACTTTGGAAGAAGACATGGCGGAGACAAAAGCCATTAAAGTGGCCGATGTCAAGGCGTTTTACAAGGAATTTTATGGTGGTTCAAATGCGACCGTTGCCATCGTTGGTGATTTCGACGAAGATGCTGCCAAGAAGCTCATTACTGAGGGGGTCGGTTCGTGGAAATCGCCGAAGGCTTACAGCCGTTTGGTGAAAAAACACAACGATGTTCCTGCGAAAAATGATGCAATTAAGACGCCTGACAAGGCAAATGCGTTGTTTTTGGCCGCTTTGAACTTGCCGATTGGCGACACAGATGCTGATTTTGCAGCGACTTATATTGGCAATTACGTCTTAGGCGGTGGTGCATTGAGCAACCGTTTGGCCACGCGGATTCGTCAGAAAGAAGGTTTAAGCTACGGTGTAGGCTCTAGCCTTTCGGCTGAATCACAGGACAAATCGGGTAGCTTTATGACGTATGCGATTTACGCGCCTGAAAACGTGGATAAATTGGAAAAAGCGTTCAAAGAAGAAATCGAAAAAATCTTGAAAGATGGTATCACGGCGGAAGAATTGGACGTGGCTAAAAAAGGCATCGTTCAAAGCCGCATGGTGAACCGCGCAACTGACCGTTCGCTCGTCGGTAAATTGAACAGCTATCAAGGCATCAATCGGACAATGAAATGGGACACGGAATTTGAAGCGGCGATCATGAAATTGTCGGTAGAGGACGTTAACAAAGCCTTGAAAAAATACATTGATTTGTCAAAAATGTCGATGTTCAAAGCAGGTGATTTTGATAAAGTGAAAAAACCTTAATTTGAGTAAGTAATAACGCGACCTTAAGGTCGCGCCACGTAAAAAAATGCCGTGTCTCAGCTTGAGATGCGGCATTTTTTGTTTTTATTCCTTTGAAAATGCTTGAAAATAGATAAGATACTGAGGGGTCTAATTTTCTTTAATTTTTCCGATTTTAATACACGGATTATGTATTGGGTACGGATAAGTACATCCAATTGAATGCCTTGTTAAAACAATTGCCGACGGGTATTTCTACGGCACAATTAAAAACCTTAATTGCACCAATAATTGCCACAAATGCCCAACAACAAGCCGCGTTTTATCACCTTTTTGATACTGTTTTGCAACAAGTAATTACAAATGATGCAAGCCATAAAACGGGTGTGATTTCAATTTGATGTACAATTTATTTTTACCACTAAACGCCAATAATTAACGTCGTCATTGCGAGGCACGAAGCAATCTTTCGTGTTTCAGCAGGTTGCTTCGTGCCTCGCAATTGGTGCAAAACCTTAAAAATTGCTTCGTGCCTCGCAATGACGACCCGTTTTGGTTGATATTACTTGTAAA
>JAYSRS010000399.1:0-11988 GCA_043720935.1 Saprospiraceae bacterium | reverse complement strand
CCTAACGGATTCGGGATTATGTTCGTTCGTTTTTTCCTATAAACGTGTAAATCCTACGGATTTATGGGGTCAAAAAACTTGTGGGTAATGGACAGGGTTAAACATCTCGACGACGTTCATTGTTTGATTTGTATTAAAAAATTAAAGCCAAAATTATCAGTTGCGTATAATTGAATATCGCTTTATATTTGACCTTTAAAGTTGCTTTTTATTCAAATAATGGCACAAAGGAAAGCATTGTTTGAAAATCGAATTAGTACATTTTGGATAAAAATTAATACAAATCATACAATTTAAAATTTACTGTCTTGATTGTGGCATAGCTGCAAAATCTCGGTAATATCCTATATCACAACGGTTTTAAGATGCGGTGTAACTGCTAAAAATGCCCGTTTTAGCGGTTACACCGCATGAATAGTTGACTATTAGCGGCCTGTTACCGAGATTTTGCAGCTACGCCGCAATGAACACTAACATTTTAACAATCAATGAAATGTTGACACCCCCTCAGTATAAACAGCCAAAACCGTTGAAATCTGATTGCTTCGCGCCGCCCAATGACTTTTGACATCTAAAATTTGACATCCGAAGGAAAATGCTTAAAAAAATCATCAATTACGGCCTTTATGGCGAAACCGACAAGCGATTTATCGCTGATTTTGCTCATTTTGAACCCTTGAAAACACGGAGTGCCGTCAATAATTGGGAAATAAAACCGCACATTCATACCCAATTATTTCAGTTGTCGTACATCGAATCAGCAACGGCGGCTTTTGTGAATTTTGACGGCGAACGCCAAGAATTGACGCCGCCTTGCTTGGTCTATGTGCCGCAAGATACGGTTCACGGCTTCGATTTTACGCCCGATGCACAAGGTTGCGTAATTGTGGCGGCGGTGTCTTTCATTGACAATCTGTTTAAAGAATCGCCGTCTATTTTATCAGAATTAAATAAATGGCATGTTTTAACAACTGAAAATAAAGACTTTATAGAGAAAATTCGTTTGGAACTCGCCGACGACTTGCCCGAACGAACGGCGGCTTTACGGACGTATTTCGGCGTTTTATTGATGGAAATTTTTAGATTTTCAAGTCAAAAAGAAAGGATTTCGCCAAGCAACAACCGCAGTTTAACTTATTTTAGGGCCTTTCAACAACGCATTCGACAAACCAATTCTTTAAAAAAAACGATTAGCGAATATGCCGCTGAATTGGCGATTACACCCGTACATTTGAACCGCGTTTGTCAGGCTGTGGCGGGCAAAACGGCTTCACAAATCGTTCAAAATCATTTAGTTACGGAAGCAGAACGGTATTTGAAACAAACCGATTTGTCGGTCAGCGAGATTGCTTATTTGCTCGATTTTGATAATTTGAGCTATTTTACACGGCTGTTTAAAAAGCATTTAGGCGTGTCGCCGAAAGCATTTAGAAAAGTTTAATTTTAGGAAAATACTGAGGGGCCTCTTTTAGTTGAAAAGGACATCCATTGTCAATGACTTTTGAACCAAACTCCCCGCATAGTCATTTTTTGCCAAGCCAAAAGTGGTGATAAACGTCAAAAAAACGGACTTCCGTGTGTCTGTTGCTGTCTTGAAAACGCCCACTTTTCGGCGCAATTCTTCCGCATAGACTTTGTCAATGACGAATGTATTAATTGAAAACTTCATCTCACAAAGGTTAATTGCGTGGTCACGGCGGTCAATTACCAAATCAATTTGAGCTTGTGATTCACCGTCTGTTCCTTGCCACGTACTTGCGGAAGATTGAATGCCGCTGATGCCCAACGCTTGTTTTATTTGCGGCAAATGTGCGCGACAGACTTGCTCAAAAGCGTAGCCACTCCAAGCCCGTACTTCGAGATTGTCAAGTCGGTCTAACCATGAATTTTTATCATCAAAGTCAATGCCTTTGACGAATTTTAGGTAAAAAAGCGAGTAAAAATCTGACACTTGGTAATGACTGTCGCGCACTTTGTTGCCAAAAGCCTTATAGCGGCGAATAAACCCGCTTTCTTCCAATTCTAACAATAGACGTGTAAGGCTTCCTCCTTTGGGAATAGGCGATTTTTGCTTCAATTCTTGAAGATTCATGCCTTTGTTTTTTTTCGCCAAGACTTCAATAATCGAGATGTGTTTGTCCGATTTTTTGAATAAAGAAGCGAATAAATTGTCAAATTCGGTGCGTAAAAGCCCATTTTTTGTAAAACAAAGACGGTCAATATTTTGGGTTGCTGTCAATCCTTTGTCAATTCGGTCGAGATAAAACGGAATGCCGCCCGTGACCATATATAATTGAATCATTTGATAACGGTCAAAAGATGCCCCACGCGATGCGAAAAAAGTTTCACACTCCGCCAAGGTAAACGGCTCAAGTTGTAGGCGATGCGTGACGCGATTGTGCAAGCCGCCGTGGTTATTGATAAGATTATTTATCATCCAAGACGCCGCAGAGCCACAAACAATGAGCAAAATGTCGTTTTGCGCGCTTGCCCAACTGTTCCAAAAATATTCAAGCGCGGGAATGAAACCAGATTTTGGCGTATCAAGCCAAGGCAATTCATCCAAAAAAAGCGTCTTTTTGCCTTCGGGTTGCGCTTCGAGCGCGGTGCTAAGTTGCTGAAAAGCAACAAACCAATCTTTCGCGGGGGCAAATCTTTCGGCGGCGGGACATTGCTTGACCAAGGCTGCATGAAAATTGCTCAATTGCTGCCGCGTGTTCACATTCGCCGTGCCTGTAAAGTAAAAATTAAATTTTTTGCCGAAAAATTGGCGCACTAAAAACGTTTTACCCACTCGACGGCGACCGTAAACGGCTACAAATGCAGGTTTTTCGGCGGTACTTAATTCCTCGAATAAGGCTATTTCTTCTTGTCTTCCAATTAATATTTCCATTTATAAACACTATTTTTGGACATAAAGGTAAAAAAAATAAGATAAATCCAAAAATAAGTGTTATAAATGGATTTAAGTGTAAAAAAATAATTGATAAGTCCAAAAATAAAGCGCATAATTGGATTTATCTCGCTTTGATTGCCTTAAAATTCCCAAATACTGAGGGGTCTATTTCACATTCAAAAATAGAGATTTCATACCATTTTCAGTTAATGCGAGATTGATTTTGTTCCAATACTCCATTCACTTCCTTTCTTTCGGTTCAAAAATTCTATCTTTGTAATAAAATTATTAAAAAGATGGCTATTGATAATAAAAAACAAGCATGGCTGCTTTCAGATTCTTCAAATGTTTTGACGACATTTAAGTTAAAGAGTATATCTGATTGTAAACATTTGACAGATTGGCAAAACGCCACAGGTCAATTAGCACCTTTTGAAAAACAATGGCTGGCGCTTGTACGGCGTGATTTGTTAAAATCTTGGAACATTTGGAACGAAGAAGAGCTAAAAATGCAAGCCGTTAGCTCGATTATGCGGGCTGCTGACTTAGAAGTGCCTCAGCAAATTCGAACTTTTTATGAACGGCCAATGACAGGTACGCTTCTTGACATTCCGTTAAACGTCAATTGTGATTGTTTTGTTGGAACACCCGATGAAGGCGGAAAACCCGTAAATCCCTACTTTTTTTTCCAAGAATTTAAGCGCACAAAAGGCGATAAAAACGACCCCGAAGCACAAATGTTGATTGCAATGCTACTGGCTCAAAAGATAAATAACGACCAAAAACCCATTTACGGTGCTTGGTTACAAGGCCGTATTTGGAACTTTACGATTCTCAACGAAAAAGAATATTGCACCGGCAAGGCTTACGATGTAACCGACGAACCACAAATGCACCAAGTCATTTTTATTCTACAAAAGCTAAAAACGCTGATTTTAAACAGATAAAATTCGGAATTTCTCAAAAATCAGCATTTTTACTGAGGAGTCTCTTTTCAATATACATTCAAAATACAATACATCCGTTCTTCGTCGAAATGCGTTTCGTAGTTTTTATAAAAACCAATTGCCGCATCTGAGGGGGTAAAAAAGATTTAGCCGAATTGAATAGTGGTCAATTCGGCTAAATCATCGAAAAAAAACCACTTTTAGCCGTAATGAAGGTTATTCAATTCGGCTAAATCTTTTTTAACAAACAATTTTAAGCATTTTTCAACTTTTACGCCTCTTGAAAACATAAATCAGCTTCGTTTTTGTCACATTGACACCAAACATAATTTGGCCGAATGCGCCCGTTGAAGACGCATTTTCAATGGCATCCACATACTCCCATTGATTGTTGTACATAAAATTAAAGAGTTGAGCAGGGCTTTTGAAGCCGCGTAATTTTTTGCTCACTTCATGGAATAACGCCCACTGAACACCGTCTCCTGCGTCAACGATGCCGAGATAATTGTTGCCATTATTCGTCAAAAGAATGTGAACGTACATAATTTTCATTGTGTCTAAATTCACTATTTCAGGACTAGAATCACGCCCACTTGTTACGAATTGGGCTTTACAAAATGTTGATAATGAGCAACATAGGAATAGAAAAAATAATTTTTTCATATTTACTCAATTTTAATGATTTAGTTAAAAAAGATAGAAATACTGAGGGGGCTCTTTTCAGAAATCTTCTTCAAGCGATTGATACAATTTTAACCCTTTTTCCAATTTCTCAATAGCTTTTGCCATCCGATTGACCCGCGTTTCTACTGATTTGCTCTCGTAAATCCAGTCAATATAATGTTTTTGCGATGTTTCTCTAAACGATTGAAACATGGCGTAGGCTTTTGGTGATTCCACCAAGCACATTAAAAATTCGTCAGGAATGACCACGGGTGTATCATCGTGATACAGGACGATATGCACGGAATCACCTGCTTCTTTCTTGATTTTCTTACGAATTTCAGCTTTTATGGGCATAAACATATTACCCGTTTTCATTGTCCATAGTTTAAATTGCTTGATGTCGTAGCCATCAATCGTCCCGCAAACGGACACCCAACCGAAGGGCTGTTTGAGGTGTTTCGGGATATTGGGAAACTCAATAAAAGACCAACCGCCTTTCATTTCCATTTTTTGAATGACGAATTTTTCGTTGATGATGGGTTGTGTGTTATTGTCCATTTTTAAAGTAATTTTTGGTAAAACAAGGAAATACGAAGTTCAGGCTGCACATCGAACAGATTACGCCGTTTGAAACCGATTTGACAGTTGAAACACCCGTAAGTATTTTTATATTTGTAGAACGCGTAACGGCACATTTCTCTTTAAATTAAAAATTAAAAATGAAGAATTAAAAAATTCAATACCCCTCAGTATTTGAGGGCATTTTTACAAATTTTTCTCAAAACAAATGCTGTTTTCAATGCCCACATATTGCCCATTCAACGGCTTTTGTTGCATGAATGTTCGTTGTATCAAACAGAACAGCGTCGGTAAAATCATTAGAAATAAGCAACCCGATTTCAGTGCAACCCAAAATAATGCCTTCCGCACCGCGTTGTCGTAAATCATTGATTATCAATAAATAAGCGGCTCTTGATGCGTCGTTTATAGTGCCTTTTACGAGTTCTTCGTAGATGATTTTATGGACAATGTCGCGTTGTTCTTCGGTCGGAATGATGGACTCAACGCCGTGTTTTTCCAACAAACGGCCTTTCAGAAAATCTTGTTCCATCGTGAATTTTGTTCCCAACAAACCCACTTTTTTCATGCCGCCTTCCTTAATCGGTTCGGCGGTTACGTCGGCAATGTGCAGCAACGGAATGCGGACACTTTCTTCGATTTTATCGGCTAATTTATGCATCGTATTGGTGCATAAAACGATGAAATCAGCACCGCCGCGTTCCAACCGTTGCGCGGCATCGGCCATTAATTCGCCTAGTTTTGTCCAATCTCCCGCGTGTTGCAAGGCGGCAATGTCGCCAAAATCAACGGAATACATCAGACATTGGCACGAGTGAACGCCGCCTAAATGTGCCTTCACTTTTTCGTTTACAATTTTGTAGTAAACGGCTGAACTTTCCCACGACATACCGCCGATTAAACCAATTGTTTGCATCGTTTTTTATTAAAATTTACTTAAAAATACTTGTTTTACGTCGTTTTTAGTCAAAATACGGAGGGGTATTTTTCTTAGATTATGTGCTTCAATTTTCTTGAAACGTGCGTGTAGCGCGCTCAATATGGGTCAAAAAAACCACATTCAGCGCGCTATACACACGTTTTGAAATTTTTTTTTGAAAAAATATCTTTTTACTTAAAGTATCCCCTCTGTATTTTGACTCCTAAAACGCTTCATTCCGACATCGCGTTTTGGTTATCCATAATCTAATTTATTGTCAGTAGTTTGTATCACGAACTTCAGTCCGTGATGCAAATTGAAAAAAGTACCCCCTCAGTAAAAAAGCCTTTTTGCACGTGCAAAAAGGCTTTTTTACTGAGGGGGGTACTTCCACTTTACTTTAACATCAAATCTGCTTCTTTCACATCGCGTGAATTGCCACCGACAAAGATTTTAAATTGGCCTGATTCGAGTAATGTATTGCCGTCATAATCGAAATAACTCAATTTAGCCGCGTCAATTGTGAAGCTAACCGTCTTTGATTCACCCGCTTTGAGGCTGATTTTTTCAAACCCTTTCAACTCTTTCAAAGGCCGAACGTAGCTGCCAACCAAATCGCGGACGTACAATTGTACAATCTCTTCGCCATCGCGGTTGCCCGTGTTTTTGACGGTGACAGTGGCCGTAATTTTACCCGTTTTTGTCATTTCTGATGCACTCAAAGCGAAATTTGAGTAGGCGAATGTTGTATAACTCAAACCAAAACCGAACGGATAAAGCGGGCCATTCGGAATGTCGCGGTAGCGCGATACCCAGAAACCACTGCCCGTTTCGTTGCCGTCGGTATGTGGCCGATTGGTGTTGTATTGGTTGTAATAAACGGGAATTTGACCTACGGCGTAAGGAAAACTCATAACGGTTTTGGCCGACGGGTTGTAATCGCCAAACAAAATATCCGCCGCCGCCGCACCGTGCCGCGTGCCACCATACCATGCGTAAAGAATCGAAGGAGCCAATTTTTGGACTTCCGTCAAAATCATCGGGCGGCCTGCATGAACAACAACGACAACCGTTTTACCCGCTTCTTTAAGCGCACGGAGCATTTCCAACTGACCTGCCGAGGGGTTAATATCAGCCAAACTTCTAGCTTCTCCCCCATTTTTGCCCGTGATACCGACAACGGCAATCACTACTTCAGCTTGTCCAGCCTTGGTTTTCAAATCAGCTATTAGAGTTTCAGATGTTTTGCCATCGGCGGTGTAGCCTTGCGCAAATTGAACGGTCGCGTTAGGCAGCTTGTCGTCGATGCCTTTGCGGTAGCCTGTTACGTCATCGGGACTGCCTTGTCCGCACCAAAAATCGAGCGCGTCTTCCTTACTGTCCGCAAAAAGACCCGCAACTAAGACATTTTTGACGCTTTTACTGAGGGGGAGTACATTGCCTTGATTCTGCAACAAAATCATGCTCTTACGCGCCGCATCTTGCGCGACTTGCAAGTGTTCCGCCGTTAAAAGCGTCGCTTTTTCGCGGGTTTCATCGCTGTAATTATAAGGTGATTCAAACAAACCGAGCTTGAATTTCCAATACAAAATCTTGCTGACCGCTTCGTCAACAACTGACATCGGCACTTTGCCGTCTTTGACCAATTGCGGCAACATTTTGACAACCACTTGTGCTTCCATGTCCATTTGCGAACCTGCCAACAAGGCTTTTTTGGCCGCATCGGCTTCGTTTTCGGCATGGCCGTGCGCCATCAGTTCGCCAAAAGACGCCCAATCGGAGACCAAAAAGCCTTTAAACCCCCATTTTTTCTTCAACACTTCAGTCACTAAAAACTTATTGGCACTCGCGGGAATACCGTCAACGATGTTAAAACTGTTCATTACCGTTGCTGCACCCGCATCAACCGCCGCTTTGTAAGGCGGTAAATAGTAATTCCAAAGGGCATAACGCGACATATCGACCGTGTTGTACTCGCGGCCACCTTCGGGCGCACCATACGCCGCAAAGTGTTTGACGGTCGCTAAAATGTGTTGATTGTCAAAATTGCCTTGAAAACCTTTCACCCTTGCGGCAGCAAAAACGCAATTAATATAGGTGTCTTCGCCCGAACCTTCCATCGTTCGGCCCCAACGCGGCTCGCGGGTCACGTCCATCATCGGCGCAAATGTCCAATGCAAACCCGCCGAAGCGGCTTCTTTGGCCGCAATCGCCGCCGTTCTTTCCGCCGCCGCAGGTTCCCACGAACAGGCTTCGGCAATCGGAATTGGGAAAATGGTTTTGTAGCCGTGAATCACGTCGTAAGCAAAAATCAACGGAATGCCGAGGCGTGTTTGCTCCACCGCTATCTTCTGCACGGCTTTTGTTTCAGCCGCGCCCAACACGTTGAGAAAAGAACCGACTTTGCCGTCTTTGAGTTGCTTTACTTTACCTTGTTGCCCCGCATCGTTTGCCACTTGCGGCCCCGTCAGTACACCGCCGTTGAGTTGATTGAGTTGGCCCGCTTTTTCCTCAATCGTCATGCGTTTGAGCAAATCTGCCGTGCGTAACTCAATGGAGAGTTTTGGATTTTTGTACGCCGCTTGTTGAGCAGTCATCGTTTGTTGACCGACCACAAACGCGGCGGCAACAAAGAAGGTCTTTTTTAAAATAGTTTGATACATCCTGATTGATTTTTTAAATAATGATAACAAGTTTTCAACTTTCCAGAGGTTTGTAAGTCTTGGAGAGTTATTGCTTAATAAACGTCGCAATGCTAGGAAAAAAAACGAAGGGAAACCTAAAAGAGGGCTACCCATTTGCTGGACATTGTTTTTTTTCTTAAAATTACAAAACATACCCTTTAGTATTTGACGTATTTTCAGGACTTTTTGAATTAAAAATCTTATTTTTGCCCAAAATTGATAATAAAATGGTTGCAAGACGCCAACCATTCGACGATTGAACAACTGGTGCGATTTGGCAATTTGTGTTCTCTGTGAACTTCGTGTGAAACACATCAAAACAACCTAAATATTGAAAAAGTATCCCCTCATTCTCCTTTTATGCCTTGTCAGTGTTGCTCAAATAGCGGCGCAAAAGACCATCGTTCGTGGCACAGTACAAGATGAAACGGCGCATTCATTGCCGTTTGCTGTCGTTTTGCTATTGCAAGATTCGACGCCCGTCTCGACTTTTCAAACCGAAGACGACGGTGTGTTTCGATTGGTCACGTCGGTTTCAGATGCGGCATTTATTCTGAAAATTACTTACGTTGGCTATGAAACTTATGAGCAAAAACTCTACACCAACGCCTTTTCCAAAGACACATTGAACATCGGGCCGATAAAAATGATTCCCCTCAGTATAAAACTCGCCGAAGCCGTTGTGTCGGCTCAACGCAATCCCGTTGAGATTCGAGGGGATACTTTGGCTTTTGCCGCATCCGCTTTCAAGACGCAACCGAATGCTTTGGCTGAAGATTTATTGAAAAAAATGCCTTTTATTGAAGTCGAGCGCGACGGCTCAATCAAGGCAAAAGGCGAAGAAGTCAAGCAGATTTTGGTCAATGGCAAACCTTTTTTTGGCAAAGACCCCCGTTTGGCTTTGCAAAGTTTTCCCGCTGACGCCATCGAATCTGTGGAAGTGTTTGAGAAAAAAAGCGACCAAGCCGAATTTTCGGGCGTTGACAACGGTGAGCGTGAAATGACGATAAACATCATTATAAAACCCAATTTTAACCGCCGAACGACGGGCAAAGTTGCCGCAGGTATCGGCACGGACGGGCGTTACACGAGCTGCTTGTCGTTCAATAAATTTGATGAATCGAAGAAAATTACGTTTTTGGGCGCGGCCAATAACATTAACAAAGCGGGTTTTTCGTCAGAGGATTTTCTATCTTTTACGACCAATAACAAAAAAGCCGTCAATCCGCAGCAAAATGCCGCCGCCGCGCAAGGGTTTCAAACCGCACAATCGGGCGGCGCAAATTTTATCCAAAATTGGGGTAAAGCGACCGATTTAAGTGTGTCTTATTTCTTCAACAATCAAGAAAACCGCAACGAACGGGGCGTGTTTAGGCAAAATTTTCTCCCTTCGGGTATATTTACGACCCGCTCGACGGGGCTTATTGTTACGCAAAATGGCAATCACCGCTTGAATGGCCACATTGACCAAAAGTTGGATTCCATGACCTCCTTTCGATTCACGGCGGGTTTAACGTTTACGAACAATGAAAATGCCTCAAATTCGGATGGCGAGAATCGGCGGGGCGATACCTTGCGCCAAAGTCATAGCTTAAAAAACGGAAATACTGAGGGGGCAGGTTTGGGCGTGTCAACAAACGTTTTGTTGCGCCGTCGCTTCGCAAAACAACGTCGGACGGCTTCAATTAGCTGGAATTACGGCTTAAACACGGCTGATAGAAGCAGTTTTACGAACAACCAAGCAGCATTTTATGCCCTCGCTTCACAAACGATTTACCGCATTGATACCGTAAACCAAACTGATACCCGTCAAAATGCCCGCAACACTTATTCTGGGACGGCTTCTTACACCGAGCCTTTGTCCAAATATTGGCTTGCTGAATTGAATTATAATTTTTCAACAAACAACAATGAAGCAGACCGTGAAGTTTTTTCTTTGAAAACGGGCGAGCCGATTTTGAACCCGACATTGAGCAACTATTATACGAGTGCTTTCCTGTCGCACCGCGTGGGGATGAATCTTCGATTTAACAAAAAAACATTGAATTTCTTGACGGGCGTTCAAAAACAACGCTCTATACTGAGGGGGGCATTTGTGACGCGCGCCCAAGAAGTCAAGCAGGATTTTGACTATATTTTGCCCAATATGCGGCTAAATGTCAGCACTTCTAAGACAAATCGGCTCGAAGCCTTTTATGAAACGGCGGTCAGAGAACCAAGTGTTGAGCAATTGCAACCTGTTCAAGACAACGCCGACCCGTTCAATCTTTACCTCGGCAATCCCGATTTGCAGCCTGAATACACCAACCGTTTTCGCATCGGTTTTACTAATTTTAATCGAAGAACATTGGCTTATTTTAATGGCAACGTGAATCTGAATTTGACGCAAAACAAGATTGTGAACGGCCTTTCTATTGATTCTTTTTTCCGACGAACAACGCAACCCTTGAATATCGCCGACGGTTTCATGGAAGCTAATATTCACACCGCGCTTGGTTTTAGGTTTTTCAACCAAAAAATGCGCTTTAATCTGACGACAAACGTCGCACAAAGCCGTGGCATAAATCCCATCAACAACACGCTCAATCTCACTCAAATATGGCGTGCGTCAGTAGCCCCGCGCCTAGAATTTCGCTTGGCCGATACCTTTGAATTGTCTCTAAAAACCGTTGTTCGCTACAACGAAACGCGTTATTCTATTCAATCGGCCTTGAATCAAATCTTTTGGATTTATGAATACGAAGCTGATATGACGATAGGTTTGCCGCGCGATACGCGCTTAAATGCGACGCTCGATTACACCACTTTTACGTCTAAAACCTTCGAGACAATGCAGGGCATTTTGCGCCTCAATGCCTCCGTTTCTAAGTTTTTAATGTATCGAAAATGGGAAATCCGCTTGGCCATCATTGACGCGTTAAACCGCAATTCAGGCATCAACCGAACCGCCGACGCCAATTATGTGCAGCAAGAAACGGTGCGTTCATTGGGTCGTTATGGTTTATTGACTGTTATTTATTCGTTCAACAAAGGAGGAAAAAAGGAAAAAAAAGCAAAGAAACGGGAGAATTTTGATAGGAACGACGATTTGTAGTCTGTGGACGACTTAAGTAACTAACTCATGTTACGCAAGCGGTTAAAATAGCACACTGATTTGAGGGATACAACTGATTTAAAAGGATTTCTTTTTTAATGTAAATGCTTAGGAATGTGAAATAAATAAAAGCGTATTTCACGGGCTGTTTCTCGCTACGCTCGAAAGACGCCCTTCAAGGAATTTTCATGGAGCGAACGTAT
>JAYSRS010000398.1:0-4131 GCA_043720935.1 Saprospiraceae bacterium | reverse complement strand
CAATCCTTTGATGTCAATACTTTTTATATATTTTAATTCTTGATTATCCATTTTACGTCATTTTAAGTAATGATTTCGCTTTTTAGCTATATTTGGGCAAGTTTACACATTTTTTTAATTTCTACAAATATAAAAATGTGCCCCCTCAGTAAAAACGCCATTTTTTAGTCATTTTGACTAAAAAACGGCGTTTTTACTAGGGGAGCAAGCTAATGTAATAGTGTTTTCTAATGCAAAAAATGCCGCACACCCGTCATCACCATCGCTACCTCATGCGCGTTGCAATAGTCAATTGAGTCTTGGTCTTTGACCGAACCGCCAGGCTGAATGACGGCAACGATGCCCGCTTTATCCGCAATTTCGACACAATCGGGGAACGGAAAAAAGGCTTCCGAAGCCATAACTGCCCCTTTGATGTCAAAACCAAAATGTTCTGCTTTTTCAAGTGCGTGTTGCAAGGCGTCAACGCGACTCGTTTGGCCACAGCCCATTGTTATCAATTGACGATTCTTAACAATGGCTATTCCGTTGGATTTCAAATGTTTAACGCAAATATTGGCGTAGAGCAAATCTTGAATTTGTTGCTCCGTCGGGCGTTTTGCCGTGACAAATTTCAAATCAGCTTCCGTTTCTGTCCGCAAATCCGCATCTTGTTGAATGACACCGTTCAAAAGGTTTTTGAAGGTTTTTGTATTTTGATAAAAGTCTTTTATACGTAGTAAAATCCGTTGTTTACGACCCCTCAGTATAACGAGTGCTTCGGGCGAAAAATCGGGTGCAATCAAGACCTCGTAGAACAATTTATTGATTTCTTCCGCCGTCGCGGCATCCACTTTTTTGTTGCAAATCAAGATACCGCCAAAAGCCGAAATTGGGTCGCTCGCCAAAGCAGCTTTCCATGCGTCCAAAAGCGTTTTTTTAGTCGCCACGCCGCACGCGTTTGTGTGCTTCAAAATAGCAAAAGTAGGGGCATCGTTTTTAAATTCACGCATCAAACGGACGGCAGCGTCAACATCAACTAAGTTGTTGTAACTCAATGCTTTGCCGTTCAAAGTCTCAAATAATTCGGTCAAATCGCCAAAGAAAACGGCAGATTGATGCGGATTTTCACCATAACGCAAGGCTTCGGATTGTTGAATTGAATGCTTGAAAACGGGCGCATTTGGCAACACCGTTTCCGCCCCTTCAGCAATAAAACTCGGCATTTTAGCGGCCGCCGCGTCTTGTTCGACAAACCAATTGAAAATCGCCGTATCGTAATGACTTGACATATTAAACGCTTTGACAGCGAAGTAACGGCGTTCATCGAGCTTGGTGTAGCCGTTTTTTTCTTTCAATAAATCCAAAATCTGCGGATACAAAGAACGGTCAGGCACGACGACGACATCTTGAAAATTTTTTGCGGCAGCCCGAATCAACGAAATGCCTCCAATATCAATTTTTTCAATAATGTCTTCCTCGTTTTTCGTCTTCAAAATTGTTTCCTCAAACGGATAGAGGTCAACAATCACCAAATCAATTTCTGGAATATCAAATTTTTCAAGCTGTGCCGTGTGTGCTGCTTCGCGTCGGGCGAGGATGCCGCCGAACACTTTTGGATGCAACGTTTTGACGCGGCCATCGAGAATTGACGGGTAAGTTGTGAGTTCTTCAACGGCTTCAACGGCAATGCCTAAGCCTTCGATAAAGGTCTGCGTGCCGCCCGTCGAGTAGATTTTGACCTTCAAACGGTCGAGTTCGCGGACAATCGGTTCGAGTCCGTCTTTGTAAAAAACGGAAATCAGCGCGGATTTAATTTTCTTTTTGTACATCTTTTATGTTTGATAAATTGTTGATAATCAATGAAAAGAGTCAAAATACTGAGGGGGTGTTTTTGACGGCGCAAAGCTACGTTTTAAGGTGCTTAAATTGAGTAATTTTGCAAAAGTTGTCACATTTAAAGACATAAAAAAAGAAACCCGCTTCGAGTGGCTCGAAGCGGGTACTTTAGCACTTACAAATAAATTTGCTTTGCACGTTGTTGCGTTTTGCAAATAAATTTGCAATGACGGATTCAAATAAATTTGCAATGACGGATTCAAATGAATTTGCAAATACATGTATAAACTACTTAGCGATGTGGACTTGCTTCACCACGTCTTTACGGCCTTTCGCTGTAACGCGAATCAAGTAGTTACCCGCTTGTTGTTCTGCTACATCAAGGTTGACGGTTTCGCCATTTGATTTGTCAACTTGGTGCGTCAATACTTGTTGACCAAATTGATTGTAGAGGTAAACGCTGACCGCTTTTCCTTTGTAGGTCGTCAAATCGAGGCTCAAAACGTCCGTTGCAGGGTTCGGGAATAGGCGCAAGCCTTCCAAACCTTTATAATTAACCGTTTTGATGTCCGAAAATTTGGTTGCGCCATCCACGTAAGTCACCTTGATTCGGTAGGTATTGTCCCCCTCATTCGGTGCATTGTCGTAGGCCACATAATGCTCATTCGTTTCTGACGAATATTTATTGTTGATGACTTCCACTGCTTCAAAATCACCTAAATTGTTCAGTTTTTCAAGCGTGAAAAAGTCATTTTTGTAGCCTGTATTGTTGAGCCATTCGAGACGTGTGCGGCTCAATTCAGCCGCCGCGTTGATGTCTAGAACGTCGTTTGTCGCCAAATGCTGACTTGCTGTGTTGCAAGTAACTTCCACGATTTCCCACAATTGAGAGTCCGTACCGTCGTGGGTTCTGATTTCAGCCGCTGCGCCGTCGTTGTAGCTATCGCCTTCGATATCCAACACTTTTCCACTCAAACGGTGCGTAATGCGGTAGTAATTCCCCGTTGCACATTCGATTTTCCAATCTTTTGCACCGCCCGTATAGTAGTCATATTGGTAGGCATTTGCGCCGTCGTAAGTGTCGTGGCAAGCCAAAACTTTCCCACAATTGCGCGCCGCCAATTTGTAAAAACCACTGCCCAAAGCCGTCAAACGCCATTGTTGATTGGTGCCGCCATGGTAGCCGTATTGCGTAATTTTAGTGTCGTTATTGCAAGAACCCGCGTAAACATCCAATACTTTACCTGAACGTTTGTTGACAATTTTATAGCATTTTGTGGTGCTAAAATTCACGGAACAGACTGGCGCACAATCAGTTGCGTAAACCGTGATACAGTTA
This sequence comes from Saprospiraceae bacterium, assembly GCA_043720935.1. GTDB lineage: Bacteria > Bacteroidota > Bacteroidia > Chitinophagales > Saprospiraceae > JAAFJT01. The sequence continues at coordinate 974 of JAYSRS010000398.1, read as the reverse complement.
CTTTCATTGATTGCACCCCAAGTTGTACAGCCGATTGGTCTTGCACAACGGACAAAATAAGTTGTTGAAGTAACGCGGCTTGGCAACGTGTAGTGTTGACCCGTTGCGCCCGCAATCGCTTGGCTCGTTTGGTTAGGGCAAGCGGTTGTTCCCTTCAACCAAACGTATTCGTAACCCGCTAAGTTAGAACCCGTTAAACTTGGTACATTATTGACACATGATTTGGCAATTGTGTTGCCTGTCACGCTATTGCAATTCAAGTACGTTTTTACCAAAATTGTGAACGAGCAAGTGGCCACATTGCCTTTGGCGTCGGTTGCTTTGTACGTTACTGTGTAAGTTCCCGGTACCAAGCACGAGCCGTTGGTTGGCCCAGCCGTTTGGGTAATCGTTGGCGTTCCGCAATTGTCGGTAGCCGTTGGTACTGCCCAACTGACTGTCCAGCAAGTACCTGCCGCCGTTGGCGTTTTTACGATGTTTGCAGGACAAACAATCGTTGGTGGCGTTACATCGGTTGCACAAGGGTTGTATGGGTTGACCGTAATTGTAAATGAACAACTTGCATTATTACCTTTGGCGTCCGTTGCTTTGTACGTCACGGTGTAAGTGCCTGGGGCAATGCACGAGCCGTTTGCAGGGCCAGCCGTTTGTACGACCGTTGGCGTTCCGCAATTGTCGGTAGCCGTTGGGGCTGTCCAACTGACGTTCCAACAAGTACCCGCCGTTGTTGGCGTTTTCACGATATTTGCAGGGCAAACGATGACGGGCGGTGTCACGTCCGTCGCGCAAGGGTCAACGACGATTAGCGTGACAACGACGTTGAATACACAAATGGCCGTATTGCCTTTGGCATCCGTGGCCATATATTTAACGAGTGTTGTACCAATTGGGAAACATGAGCCGTTTGCACCGCCTAATACCTGTACGACAGAGGGAGTACCGCAGTTGTCGGTGGCCGTTGGGGCTGTCCATGA
>JAYSRS010000397.1:0-12041 GCA_043720935.1 Saprospiraceae bacterium | reverse complement strand
AGCTGCCTCCGATAGATTTTCTCCACGCACGCCTTTTTCGCGCAGCGAAAAACAGTGTGTATGAAAATACGCTTTTATTTATTTCGCATTCCTAAGTAAAGAATACGGTTGTAAAAAATGAGCATACGGATTTGATTACGGAATTATCGGCTTTATGGTACAAAAACCTTTTTGACTAATTAATAATTTGTAACTCATTGACTATCAATGTGGTTCAACGTTTGGGGAACTTTTAAAGTTCCCCGAACGTGCGCTGTACCATAGAGCCGATAATTCCGTTTGATTATGTAAATACGGTTAAAGTTGACCTCGAAATTAGCGTACGCCCCCCCTCAGTATTTCGCCTAAAATAAGCACTTTAATGTGTGAAAATACATCCGTAAAACGGGTGTAAATCACAATTTCGCAGTCATTAAATCAAACTTATTTTTAGTGCTTTAAAGCCGATTCGTCATTGCGATGCAGGAAGAAATCTGTTTGTTTTAGCAGACTTCAAAGCCTTAAAAATTGCTTCATGCCTCGCAATGACGCCATTTTTCAGTCAAAATGAGTAGCGCGAAACTATGATTTACGCCCGCAAAAACAATGTTTTAAAATAAAATAATTATTTTTTGTATGTGTAAAATTTTTATAAAGTCAATCAATAATTAATTTATGTTTAAGAGAATACGGTTTTAAAAATCAAGAATACGGTTGTGTTTTTTATATAAAAAAAGTGTATATTTTTGCTTAAAATATTAAGATAAATTTTATATGAAAAAAACTACCCAATTTTAATTATAAAATAAATCATTTAATTTTTAATGCGTTTTTCTACCTTGGATTTACACTTTTAATGGCGAAAAATGAAAAAAAGTAAATTAAGCAGACGAAATTTTATTGTTTTTTATAAAAAAAACAACTTTTTTTACACTTAAATTGTAATGAAATTAAGACAACTTAGTGGACATTTATTTTTGTAATTAATTTTTTAAAATAAAAAAAATAATTATTGCGTAATTAATTAGTAATAGCATTTTTTATAAAAAAATAGACGTTTTAAAATATTTATAACATTAAAAACCCATATTCAAAATGCTTGTTTTCAACCTGTTTTGATATTTTTTTAATAATGATTTAGAACACGTTTGTATGGTAAAATAAATTTATTTACAAAAAAAAAATGTCGTTTTTACCCTTTTTAGGGGTTTTTTAGATAATAAAATGTAAATACCTTTGCACTTATTAGTTAGAAATTAGTTAATAATAAAACCAAGAAAGCATACAACTGCTTCTTAAAATAGTTTGTTCAATACGCCTAAATATATTAAACCAAAGAAAGTAAGCTATTGATACAAACGCACACTATTCGTTATCTGCTACTATGATTTTATCAATGAAATAGTCAATATTCACAGCACCATTTTTTTTAATGGTTAAGACTGGTACCTTGTAATCTTATTTATTTAACAAACGCTTTTGCAACCACATGATATTATGTTTACAATCTCCATTATTACCGTAGCTTATAATAGTGAAAAAACTATTAGAGATACCTTGTCAAGCGTGAGCCGACAGACGTATCCACACATCGAACACATCGTCGTTGACGGTGGCTCAACGGACAATACTTTGGCCATCGTTCGAGAATTTCCCCACATCAAAAAAGTCATTTCTGAGCGCGATAAAGGCGTTTACGACGGCATGAACAAAGGTCTTCGTTTGGCAACGGGCAATGTGATTGGGTGTTTGAATTCGGACGATATGTACGCCGATAATTACGCCGTTGAGCGCATCGCTCAGGCGTTCGCGCAACAAAACATTGACTCACTTTACAGTGATTTGGAGTTTTTTGAAGACGAACCCGACAACGTTGTTCGGGTCTGGAACGCGGGTTTGATTAAACGCCGCCGCTTCCTCTACGGCTGGATGCCGCCGCACCCGACGTTTTTCGTTAAAAAAGAAGTGTATCAACGCTTCGGAATGTTCGATTTGGCCTTCAAACAGTCCGCCGATTACGAACTGATGCTGCGGCTTTTGTACCGTCACGGCATTTCCGCGCATTATTTGCAAGGTATTTCCTTGAAAATGCGTGTTGGCGGCTTGAGCAATGCCTCATTTAAAAACCGATGGGAAGCCAATCGGGAAGACGAATTTGCATGGCATAAAAATTCTCTCAAACCTTATTTTTTCACGGTTTTCTTGAAACCACTCGTCAAACTGGAGCAATTCCAGATGATGTACCGCGTCTTACGGTTCTTCAAAACAAAAGCTCCAAAGCCGACTTATATGCCGACGCCGCGTTTGCCTGTTTTGGAAGAAAGAGTCGTGGGTATGCCCGTGGGTATGGAGCTGTCGCACTAATATTCTAGGCGTTGAGTGGCGGTGAGATTTAGCAAATTTGACACCCCCTCAGTACAAAGCCGTTTTTCACAGGTCTTATACACTTATTAATCAGAACTTAATTAACTTTTTTATTTAAAACTTATATCTTTTCATGAATCTAAAAGAGCTTACTGGCTGATTTTTTCAGACCATGTAATCCTTAATCTATCCGACAATAGAGGCCGTCTGTTACCAAAACACGCCTTTATCTTTCAGTGTTGCAAACTTGTTAAAAGTGGCTCATTTCTAAGTCGTTGTACTTAGGAACGCCCTAACTGTTTGTTTATCAGTCATAAATACCTTGTAATTATTCGTAATTAAAATATGTGGTCGAGACACATGAACAGCGAAGCTGTGTCATACGATGTCGGATTTGGGATGTCGGATTTCGGCTTGTGAGACAAGCGCGTTAATCTGTTGAAGTCTAAAATTTGGGCTCTCTGACAATTTTAGCGGTAAGTGCTTTTTTGTCATTCAGAAGAAATCTTTTTCCTGTGTATTCTCGCCGAAATAGGGCAAAATGCAACAAATAGAGATTCCTTCTGAATGACAAAAAACGCGACGCCGCTAAAACTGTCAAAGACCCAAAATTTTAAACTAACTTAATTTTTCAGCTACAAACTGCTGTTAAAACTCCAATCCGACATCCGACATCCGTTCTAAAACTGACTAAAACGACACACACACTATGTTTGAATTTTTATTTGCCAAAAAAAGAGCGAAGGAGATAATCATTGATTATCCGCCTTTTGAAGCCCTTGAAATTGACATTCATTCGCATCTGATTCCCGGCATTGACGACGGGTCGCCCGATGTGTTTACGTCTGTTGATTTGATTCGAGAGTTGCGGGATTTGGGATTTAAAAAACTCATCACCACGCCACACATCAACGAATTGTACCCAAACACAAATGATTCTATATTCGACGGCTTGATTCAGCTCAAAAATGAGTTGAAAAATGAGACGATTGACGTGGAAATAAGCGTGGCGGCTGAATACATGATTAATGACGTTTTTGAGCAGATGATTCTCGACGACGTGCCGCTTTTGACGCTGCCGCAAAACCATATTTTGGTCGAAATGCCCCATTTTAGCGAACCCGTCAACCTCCATAAAGTGCTGTCGCTGCTGATATCGAAGGGCTACACACCTGTTTTGGCGCATCCCGAACGCTATCGGCATTACAACGGCAACTTGATTCAATACGAGCGTTTGAAAAGTTATGGGTGTCGGTTTCAAGTCAATATTTTATCCCTCGTAGGCTACTACGGACGCACGGTTCACGATTGCGCGTGGACTTTGTTGGACAATCGGCTCATTGAATTTGTCGGGTCAGATTTACACAATTATCGGCATTTACAGGCTTTTAAAGACAATATGTCGGCGGAATGTCAGCATTTACTGAACAATTATCCGTTCCAAAATCGGCGACTTTTTAAGAGTTTGAAAATATTGCCAGAGTTACCCGCCAATCATTAAACTCTTGGAGGGTTCAAAACCCTCCAAGAGTTGTAAACAGTTTAAAATCAATTTATTACAAAAAAATAGACCCCTCAGTATTTTAACAACAAACAAACTTTAATCAATGACAATTAGACTTTTCCCGTTACTTATCACGTGTTTTTTCGGTTTTTCCGCCTGTGTAGCCCACAAAGACCTTTTGTATCTGAACGATGTTCCCACCGAAGTTAATATTGTTGACCCCATTACAAACCTCGTCGAAATGCAAGTGCAAACCGACGATTTACTGGCCATTTCCGTTACGAGTTACAATATGGAAGCCTCAAAACCCTTTAATTCTGATGCTAACAATATGACCGCAATGGCCCAAGCCTTGCAAGGGCAGAACAATGTCGCCGAAATGTTGACGGGTTATTTTGTTGACCAAGAGGGTTTTATTGATTTTCCGAACGTCGGACGCGTTTATGTGCATCAAAAAACGTTGGGCGAAGTGAAAGCGATTATGTTGGAAAAACTCAAAATTTTTTTGAAAGACCCCGTTGTCAACGTGCGTTTTTTGAACTTGAAAATCAGCGTTTTAGGGGAAGTTACGCGGCCAGGCAGCATTCGATTGACCAACAAAAGGCTGACGATTTTTGAAGCAATCGCCCTCGCAGGCGATATGACGCCGTACTCTAATCGGTCGAATATCGTCTTGATTCGAGAAAAAAACGCCAAACGGACAGTCGTTCGCATCAATTTACAATCGTCGAATATTTTTCGCTCCCCTTATTATTATCTCCAGCAAAACGATGTGTTAATCGTTGAACCAAGCAAAACCAAAGTCAATACCGTTGCCGACAAATCGGGCAAAATTATCTCATTCGTCTCGACGGGCATTTCCGTTCTCGCACTGGCTCTAACGGTCTATTTTAGTAGAAAATAAGTATCCAATCCGCTCAATCTGACGCGGGTTTCAAACCCGCGTCAGATTGAAACTAGATTAAAACAAAATCAGACCCCCCTCAGTATTTTGGCCTAAAAAAGCCAAATTGGAAGCCATAAAAGCATTATTTTAATTGAACATAAACAAGTAATAAGTGAGAAACGATGCGTAAAAAATGGCACTCAACTTATCACTTATCGTTTATCACTTATAACCTCCCTTTTATCCTTTAATTTTAAAAAAATGACAGATTACACGCAATATGGCTCTGATTATGCAAGAAACCACGGCCCGATTAGGCCCGTCAGTGAGTCAAAAGATTTTCGGTACTACTATTCCATCCTTCTAAATCGGTGGTATTGGCTTGCTTTGGGCTTGATAGTCGGCCTTTCTTTGTTTTACGTCAACATTCGCTACGCCAAAAATCAGTACAAAATTGCGGGTTCGGTGATGATTGAAGACCCCGATAAGCAGTCTTTATCGAAAGAAGCGATTTCTGAACAATTTGGTATCGCGCCGCAAGCCCCAAATATGGAAGACCGTGTGCGCCTTTTAGGCTCAACGGAACTCATGCAGCGCGTTGTGGATTCACTTGCCTTGAACGTGGCTTACATCGAAGAAGGCCGCGTGAAGACAAACGAGCTTTTTGGCAACAGCCCTTTGAAACTTTTGTACTGGAATACTGAGGGGGCCTCAAAATCTTTTCAGTTACGGGTACAACACTACGATTCGGCGCGTTTTACCTTGATTCGGAGCGAGCAAGAACGAGAATTGGTCAAATATGGCACGCCGTTTAGTTACGACAAACGCGAATTGGTATTGAAAAAAATGGGTTATTTGTCTGAACAATATCCCATAAAAATTATGGTCAGCGACGCTTATGCCGTGGCCGAACAGTACAGTTCTCGCTTAGAAATTGGGCAAGCAGGGCGTTCTAATATCTTGAATATCAGCACAATAGACGAAATTCCCGAAAGAGGCGTGGCCATCATCAACCGTTTGGTGCGCGAGTACGGGATTGCGAGTATGGAAAGTAAAAACGATGTCGGACGGCGGACGTTGAACTTTGTTGACGAGCGGCTTCGGTTCGTTACGGGGCAGTTGTACGAAGTAGAAAGAAATGTTCAAGGCTTCAAACAAGAACGCTCTTTGCCCATTTTGATTCCCGAAATGGCGAAGAATTATATCGAAAAAACAAATACGGCAGAGGCTAAAATTTTAGAATTAGACAACCGTTTGGCCGTCGTGAGAAACATTGAAAGTATTATTCAAAATACGACGGTGAATCAATACCGCCCTTTGCCGTACAGTACCGAAATATCAAGCAACGGGGCGTTGTTAGATGCCATAAAACGGTACAATGACCTCATTGCACGGCGCAGTCAAGTGGCGGAATCGGCCAAAGAAGGCAACCCGATGTTAAATTCGAGTGATGAAGAATTGCGGAATTTGCGGAACAATATTTTGATGAGTGTTCAGACCATAAAACAAGAAGTTAACGACCAAAAAGAACGCTACCGCCAACAAATTATGCCGTTGGAAAGTCAAATCAATGCCATGCCTGCGAACGACCGCGAGTTGACGCAAATCATGCGCGAACAAGGCATAAAACAAACACTTTTCTTGTTTTTATTGCAAAAACGCGAAGAAATCGCCCTTACGGTAGCGGCACAAGTCGCACATTCACGGCCTTTGGAACGCGCTGCAAATCGGGGAATCGTTGCGCCAAAACCCGTTCAGATGCTCCTTTTTTATCTGTTTATGGGCATCGGTATTCCCATCTTTTTCATTTATTTGAAAGATTTATTCAACGATAAAGTACATCATCGCTCGGATATTGACAAATATTTGAATCTGCCATTTGTCGGATTTATTCCTCATGTGCGCGGCAAAAACAACCGCATTATTATCAATGACAGCCGTTCAGTTTTGGCCGAATCGTTCCGTTTGGTGCGGAGTAATTTACAAAATACGGCCCCCCTCAGTAAAAGTCGAACAATTTTGGTCGCTTCAACGGTCAGCGGTGACGGCAAGTCTTTTGTGGCCATAAATCTTGCTTTGACCTTGGCTTTGACGGGAAAACGCGTCATTACGGTTGGTTTAGACCTTCGGAAACCTAAATTGCAACTCTATTTGGAAGGCGTGAAAGCGGAAAAAGGCGTGACCAATTTCTTGAACGGAACGGACGAATTGAAGAACCTCATTTTCGTTTACGACAAGTTACCGAATATGCACTACATGGATTGCGGCCCGATTCCCCGCAACCCGTCGGAGTTGATGATGACCGATAAAATGGCCGAAATGTTCAAATATTTAAACGAAAACTACGATTTTATCGTCATTGACGGCGCACCGATTGGCATTGTGGCCGACAGTTTTTTGCTCAAAGAGTTTATTCATCAAACGTTAATCGTTTTGCGTTACGGCTCTTCAACGACGTCGCATCTTAAATTTTTGAGCGAAGTTCACGCCGAAAGTAAGTTGCCAAATTTGAATATTCTCCTCAATGACCTCCGTCAAGAGCGCGGCAATTCTTACAATTATGGCTACTATTCAGCCAATTATTACCAAGAAGAAACGACGTGGTGGGCCAAAATGAAGAAACGGTTTAAACGAAGACCGACGCGCAAACCCGTGCCGAGAATCGCCGCTTCTATCAGCGATTTGAAGAAGGAAGAAGATAAAAAAAAAGAGAAAATTAGATGATAACGGATAATGAAGTGGGGTGTTTGCAAGTTTTAAACACCCCCTCAGTATTTTTATCATCACAGCGATGCGAACATCGTCACAGCGATTTAACAATCGTCACAGCGATTTAACAATCGTCACAGCGATTTAACAATCGTTACAGCGATTTAACAATCGTTACAGCGATTTAACAATCGTTACAGCGATTTAACAATCGTTACAGCGATTCAACAATCGTCACAGCGATTCAACAATCGTCACAGCGATTCAACAATCGTCACAGCGATTCAACAATCGTCACAGCGATTTAACAATCGTCACAGCGATTTAACAATCGTCACAGCGATTCAACAATCGTTACAGCGATAAATATAAAATCACATGAAAATAGCCATCATGCAACCCTATTTTTTGCCTTACATTGGCTATTTTCAACTGATAAACGCTGTTGACAAATTCATTTTTTGCGACGACGTGCATTTCATAAAAGGCGGGTTTATCAATCGCAATAATATTTTAATTAATCAATCAAAATACCGTTTTACGATTCCTGTTCAGCACGTCTATTTTAATACAACGATTCGAGAAACGAAAGTGGCCAATGACCCTATAAATTGGTACAGAAAACTGTCAAAAACGCTTCGAAGTTATCAAAACGCCCCTTATTTCGCTTCAGTTTTCCCCATTTTTGACGACATACTGAGGGGGTCTGTTGGCCGCTCGATAAGCGATGTGGCGATAGAAAGCGTCGAAAAAGTGTTGCATTACATTGATTTACAACGAAAAACGACCACAACTTTTAGTCGTTATCACAATACACATTTGAACGGTGCAGAACGGATAGTGGATATTTGTCGCCAAGAAAATGCGACAATTTACCTCAATGCTATCGGCGGTCAAAAGCTATTCAGCAAAGACTATTTTTCAGAACGCACTATTGAACTGCAATTTTTGAAACCGAATTTAACGACTTACAAGCAAAATTCGCCCTCATTTATCGCAGGTCTGTCCATTTTAGACGTACTTATGTGGAACGACCCAGCATCCGTAAAGGCGATGTTAAGTGACTACACACTGATATGATTGCAACTGAAAAACCAATTGGTGGCTTTTTTGAACTCGAATTGCTCGCTAAAAGAACGCTTTACCACGACACCGCTTTGGCCCTCGCTAACGGTCGTGTCTGCTTCAAAGTTATCCTCGAAAGGGTCAGACCGACGAAGGTTTATCTGCCTTTTTATTGCTGCGATAGCTTGATTTTACCCTTGAAAGAGGCGGGAATTCCCTACGAATTTTATCCTATCAACGCGGCATTTGACCCCGTAGGCGTGCCACTTTTGCACGATTCGGAGTTGTTTTTATACATCAATTACTTTGGATTGAAGGCGCAAACGGCGCGGCGATTGTCCAAAATATTGGGCGTACAGTTAGTGTTAGACAATTCTCACGCGTTTTTTGAAGAAAGCTATGGCATTACGTGGTCTTTTAATTCGACGCGTAAGTTTTTTGGTGTTCCCGACGGCGGATTTTTGTACTCACCGATGTACATCGAAAACAACTACATACCCAACGAACACATCGTTACAGAACACCTTTGGCTGCGGCTTTTTGGGCGACAAGAGGAAGCGCGTTTGGCGTATCAACAAAGCGAAGCCGCCCAAACATTGGAGATAAGTGGTATGTCAAAAATGTCGAAACAAATTTTGCAAACCGTTGATTTTTTGGCCGTTGCCCGTTCTCGTAAGCGACATTTCAAGCAATTAGACCGCGTTTTTCGCCCATTTAATCGCTTAATGCCCGATTTGCTGAACCAACCGACGGCAGTTGTCCCATTTTGTTATCCGCTTTTGCTGAACAAATCGATTCCCAAAATAGCCTTTTCGGCGCAACAAATCTGCGTTCCATCCCTTTGGGAAGAGGTTTTGAAGCGCGATACTGAGGGGTATCTATTTGAAAAATTAATCACGCAAAACCTCATAGCACTCCCGATTGACCACCGTTTGACAGAACAAGATTTACAACGGTTGATTGATTTCGTTTTAACAATCGTCAATAGCAATAATTGATGTCGGGTGTCGGATTTGGGATTTCGGATTTTTGCACGTCATGAAAACCGACATCCCAAATCCGAAATCTTGTAAGGCCGCTAATTTTTTAAGATTCGATGCAACACAATGATGAATCACGGAATTTTAAAGCAAATTCGCATTGAGTTTTGGGAAATTAGTGGCCCTTCAAAAACGTAACGCGACTTTAAAGTCGCGGCTTTACACGTTATATATGTACAAGCGAATAGCATTCGCAACTTTAAAGTCGCGTTACGTCCTAATTAATAGAACTCAATGAATCAACAAACAACTGCCGTTTGCACCGTTTTTGAAGGCCATTATCACAAAGGCGTCGCCGCTTTAGTCAATTCGTTGTACGCGCAAGGATTTGAAGGCAATATTTGGATTGGGTACAAAGGCGAACTACCGCCTTGGGCCGTTATTGAGCCAATTGCCCTTGCGAGGAACGAAGCAACTGAGGGGGTCGGTGAAGTGATGAAAGTTAGAGATAATTTGACTTTATACTTTATGAAACTGCCTAACGAAGTCTTTTTGCCCTACTACAAACCCGATTTCATGTTGGATATTTTGAATAAATACCAAACTGATGCTCAACGTATTATCTATTTGGATTGCGATATAATTGTCAAAGCGTCCTTTGCGTATTTTGAAGAATGGACGGACTACGGTGTGGCTTTGTGCGAAGATGTGAACTCACCGATTTCGACGTCTGACCCTTTGCGTTTTCAATGGGAAAATTATTTTAAGCAATACAATATGACCGTTCGCCGTGACAATGCACAATATGTGAATGGCGGTTTTATTGGCCTTAATCGGCGGTCAAAAGCGTTTTTAGAGACGTGGCGCGACGTTCAAAATCTGATTTTAGAGGATATGAACAGGCGCAAAGCAGACGTGCGTTTGAGCCATAAATCAGATAAAGAATCGGGTTTGACAAACCGTGGCTATTTATTTTATCGTACCGACCAAGACGCCTTGAACGTGGCCAAAGACGTAACTTCTGAAACCGTTTCAATCGTGGACAGTAGCGGGATGGATTTTCAAGGCATCGGCTTTATTATGTCGCACGCGGCGAGTAAAATCAAGCCGTGGGAGAAAAATTGGCTAAAATTCGTCCTTAAAAATGGTCAACGCCCTTCACCAACCGACCGCATTTTTTTGGATTACGTCACGACCCCCCTCAGTATTTACGGCAAAAACGAGCTTAAATTTAAGAAAATTCACCTAAAAATAGCGAGTGCCTTAGCGCGTTTCTTCGCTTGAAGAGATAGATTTTTTTTGAAACACATAGAGACATAGGACACATAGTTTTTCGTTTCCTTCTGAATGACAAAAAGAAAAAACTATGTGCCTATGTCTCTATGTGTTTCAAAAAAAATGTATTAGAGTATCGATGTTAAACAAAAAAAAATGACAGCAACAGACAATCTAATTGAGTTAAATCCAAGCGCATCGAAGACAAAACCCTTCGTCAGCGTGTCCATTATCGCCTACAATCAAGAGCAATACATTCGGCAAGCCTTGGACAGTATTTTGTCCCAAAAAACGAATTTTTTGTTTGAAGTCGTCATCGGTGACGACGATAGTAAGGACAAAACCCGCGCAATTTGCTTGGAATATGTCGAAAAATACCCCAATATCGTTCGTTTATTGCCCACTGCGGCAAATGTCGGCATGATGAAAAATCATATCCGAACCATCAAAGCGTGCCGTGGAACTTACGTAGCGTTGTTGGAAAGTGACGATTATTGGATTGATAATTTGAAGCTGCAAAAGCAAGTTGACGCCCTCGAACAAGACCCTAAAATGACGGCGTGTTTTACGGGTCGGAAGAATTACCATGAAAACGAAGACCGATTCGAGGAAGTCTATAACGACATCGCCACCGACCGTTTTACGCTCGAAGACTTTGCCCAAGACACGTTTTTTCACACCTGCACGATGGCGTTCAGAAAACCAAAGTCGGATATTTGGCTCGACAGAATTGCCGATATGCCGTTGAGCGACCGACCGTTGTATTTGTCTTTGTTGTCGGAAAGTGGTGGCTACGCCTTGAAATTAAAGGATTTATGTGCCGTTTTCAGATTAAATGAAAGTAGTGTGTTTACGCCCTTAAAACCCGTTCAACGGACTAAAATGGCGGCGGATATGTACGAAAAACTCAAAAAACTGTTCCCAAATCTAGGGATTTATCTCAATAAACATTTAAATATTTTTGATTATTTTTTGCTCCGCTACGCCCACAAAAACAAAGAGAAAGCCGAAGTAAAACGCTTGATAAACCAGATTTTAGGCAGACCGACACAGCCGTCAGGTTGGTTGCTGAAAGGAAAAACATTGTTGCATTATTTTATTTCAATTCAAGTATAAAACGTCGTTCTATAAACGTCGTCGAGGTTTAAAACCCTGTCCATTACCCACAAGTTTTTTATCTTCATAAATCCGTAGGATTTACACGTTTATAGAAAGTAAACAAAGCGATTTTTCCTGAATCCGTAGGATTCGCACGTCTAATTAGTACAAAATTACGGCA
>JAYSRS010000396.1:0-4152 GCA_043720935.1 Saprospiraceae bacterium | reverse complement strand
TCTTTAGATGCCTACCATTAACCAGCTTGTTCGTAAAGGCAGAGAAGTGATTGAAGAGAAATCAAAATCACGGGCACTCAAGTCTTGTCCACAACGTCGCGGCGTATGTACGCGTGTTTACACAACGACGCCAAAGAAGCCGAATTCAGCACTCCGCAAGGTTGCAAAAGTTCGTTTGACTTCGGGTTCAGAAGTTATTTGCTACATCCCAGGTGAAGGCCACAACCTTCAAGAACACTCCATCGTGCTTGTGCGCGGCGGTCGTGTGAAAGACCTTCCAGGTGTACGTTACACCATCGTTCGCGGTGCGCTTGATACAGCGGGTGTTAAAAACCGCAAGAAATCACGCTCTAAGTACGGTGCAAAACGTCCGAAGCCAGGTGCAGTAGTTGCGCCAGCAAAAGCGGGTGCAAAAAAGAAGTAAGAAAGGAGTTATGAGTGATAAGTGATGAGTTATGAGTTTTACGGAACGCTAGTAATCAGCAATCTACAAACAATTAAAGCAGCATTTATTTACATCAAACTACTTAATTGAGCAATGTTTATTGCATAATTCTAATGAATCAATTGACAATAAACATTTTCAAAAACAGCTAATTAACGACGGAGAAGTGGATGCGGTAAGGCTGGGCATTCAGCGAGGGTTCTGGAAAGTAACCCCCTCAGTATTCGTCGGATTTCAAGACGATTTCAAATTTCAATAATTTCAAATTTCAAAGCTGCTAGACAAATTCGTTTAGTTTTTGAAATCTGAAATCTGAAATTTTTGAAATTTTTTCTTGGACTTAAAAATTTTCTAACAATTTCTAAACGTCTTCTGAAAGATGAGAAAAAGGAAACCGAAACTTCGGGTCATAGCGGCAGACCCGCGTTATAGCGACCCGATTGTGACGCAATTCGTCAATAATTTGATGTGGGAAGGTAAAAAATCAGTGGCTTTCACTATTTTCTACGACGCCCTTGATGCGATTAAAGAAAAAACAGGCGAAAACGAACACAATTTGTTCAAAAAAGCGCTTCAAAACGCAATGCCACAAGTGGAAGTGCGTAGCCGCCGTATCGGTGGTGCAACGTTCCAAATTCCGACGGAAATTCGGCCAAAACGGAAAATTGCAATTGGCATGAAATGGTTGATTAGCTTCGCCCGCAAGCGTAGCGGTAAAGGTATGGCTGAAAAATTGTCTGCTGAATTGCTTGCTGCAAGCAAAGGTGAAGGCGCAACTATCAAGCGTAAAGAAGAAATGCACCGTATGGCAGAAGCTAACCGCGCATTTGCTCATTACAAAGCATAAACAAAACGTAAATATTTGATTGTCAAGCAATTGACAGACATTTAGATAAAAGAATTTCCCTTGCAGACGACGGTTAGCAAGGGATTTCTTTTTTTTATTACCTTCGCCACATGACTTGGAAATTAGCTCTTAATGGATTTCGGGCGCACCTAATGCTCGAACGCTCGATGTCGGCAAATTCGCTTGAAGCGTATCAGCGCGACGTATCGAAATTGCAACAGTTTTTGACGCTCAAAAACTTGGATTACAAACCGACCGAAGTGACAACCGAAGTCATTGCCGACCTCATGCAATACCTCGAAAGCCTCGGCCTCGAAGCAACATCGCAAGCCCGTACATTGTCGGGTTTGAAGACGTTTTACCGTTTTTTGTTGCTCGAAGATGTGATAGACGTCGCACCGACGGACTTAATTGAAGCCCCGAAAATCGGTCGAAAAATTCCTGATGTGTTGACCGTCGAAGAAGTTGACCGTCTTTTTTCGGCGATTGATTTGGCACAACCGCACGGACACCGCAACCGTGCGATTCTGGAAGTATTGTACGCGTGTGGTTTACGCATAACAGAATTATTGAATTTAAAAATATCTAAGCTCTATTTTCACGAGGGTTACATCACGGTTATCGGAAAAGGCGATAAAGAACGCCTCATTCCGATTGGCGGCGAAGCCCAAAAACACGTCGAATTTTACCTCAACAACGCGCGCAAAAAGCTGAAACCCGTCAAAGATGCCGAAGATTTTGTCTTTTTAAGCTATCGCGGCAGACAACTTACACGGGCAAAGGTTTTTGCACTTATAAAGGAATTATGCGTCACGGCGGAGATGGAAAAAACAGTCAGCCCGCATACTTTTCGGCACACGTTTGCCACGCATTTGATAGAAGGCGGTGCAGATTTGAAGGTCGTTCAAGACCTTATGGGCCATGAAAGCATCACAACAACGGAACTTTATACGCATTTAGATACCGCGTATTTGAGAGAAACGATTATGATGTTTCATCCTCGGAATAAGCAAAAAAGTAAGTTTTGAGTTTTGTTCCTTCTGAATGACAAAACTCAAAACCTATTATGTAATTTCTTCAACGCTTCCGTCCGCGTATGCACTTGCAACTTTTCATAAATACTCCGCACCTGCGAACGGATTGTATTTTCTGAAACAAATTTTTGCGCGCCAATTTGTCGGTAACTTTTACCTTCATCGAGGCCCCTCAGTACGGCCCACTCTTGTTCGGTCAGTTTTTCCAATTCTGGAAATAGCGGTTCTGTATGCTTGAAAGAGGCCGTGACCGTGCGCGAAATCTGCCGCGACATTGGCGAACCACCTGCTTTTACTTCTCTAATTGCTTCCGCTAATTGTTCGGGTAAATCGCCTTTGAGGACGTAGCCCGACGCCCCGACTAATAGGGCTTCAAAGACACCTTTTGATTCGATATGGTCAGTAAACATGATGTATTCGATGTTCGGAAAAGCAGGTCGGCAAGCACGGACGCACGCTATGCCGTT
The DNA here is from genome assembly GCA_043720935.1 of Saprospiraceae bacterium. GTDB lineage: Bacteria > Bacteroidota > Bacteroidia > Chitinophagales > Saprospiraceae > JAAFJT01. Next base: position 1,359 of record JAYSRS010000396.1, on the reverse strand, counting down.
CTGATTTGGCAAGCCAATATCCATCAAAACAACGTCAACGGAGAGTTTTGGTAAAGCATTTTGGTAGGCTTCGGCACTCTCAAAACTGCCGACACACTCAATATCGGGGTAGATTAAATCCTTCAAAATCCTATCCATTCTAATTCTAAAAAAAAGACCCCTCAGTAAAAATGCCCTTTTTAGGGTATTGACAGCATCCGAGAAAGAAGTACATTCGCCGTGTTAAGTTTTTTAACAAATCTTGTATTAATGAGAAAGACAAACACCGTTTCTAACACCCTAATCTCTTAAAAATACCTCGTAAAATGACAAAATCAACGTTACGCCTCTTCATCGCGTGGGCTTGCCTCACCTCCTGTTCCCAACTCATAGCACAAGAAGAAAAAGAAGACCCTGCTTTTTTTACAGGGCTTTCACCCGTGATTTTAACGCGCAACGCGGCTGAAATTAACCTCGTCAATAGTTTAAATTCCTATTGGATTGTGTCAAAACAATTCACACCCGACAATGCCACGGGCTTTTTGTTGGACAGAAAACGCTTTACGCGCACCGAACACATCTTGCGGGCGTCTTACGGTTTTTCCAAGAACAAACGCTGGGATTTGGGGGCAGAACTCAAATTTTCGCAAGCCCGTTTGGATGAAGCGGCGCGCAGTTCACCGTTTAAGGTTTTTGGTGGCGAAACGTCAAGCGGCACGAGCTATCGCGGCCTCACGGGCATAGGTTTGCGGGTGCGGACGATGCCTTTCAAAAAAATACCCGAACTGACGTTGCAAGGGACAATCAGCTATCCGCAACGTTCGGCGTCGAGTACGGATGTTGAACGGGCGCAACTCGACGCACAAAGCACACAAGTCGGTGTCTCCGCTACGTATTACATTCAATCGGGCGATAATATGTACTATTTTTTTCAAGGTGATTGGGGAATCCGCTTGAAAAATTCGGAAAACAAACGGGTCAAACACGCCCCGTCGTTGAGTTCAACCCTCGTCATAAAAACGTGGGAAGACCAATGGTTTATCTTCGCAGGACTGAACTACGGCATGAATTTACAGCAATTTGCCGACGGCGGTTTGTATCGTTTGAGCCATGCTTTGTTCGCTTCGGGCGGCGTTTTTTATCAGCCAACGCCTCAATTTAGCGTCTTTGCGAGTGTTCAATTGCCGTTGATGTTTGAGAGTAATCTACGGTCAGTCGAGTTGGTACGCGAGAGTTTTACAGGCATTTCACTAGGTATGCGGTCATTATTGTAGGTAGTCATATCTAAATAAACGCTGCTTATCACGCACTGTTTTTCGCTGCACGAAAAAGGCGTGCATGGAGAAAATTTATCGGAGGCAGCTTGTTTTTTGAAAGAAA
>JAYSRS010000395.1:0-12105 GCA_043720935.1 Saprospiraceae bacterium | reverse complement strand
GCACGCCTTTTGAGCGTAGCGAAAAACAGTGCGTATGAGATACTAAATAATTTTGCCCAAGCACTTACAACCAAAAAAAGATATGAAAAGCATTTCGTGTCTATTTTTACGCAAAACACTGAGGGGGGCCAAAAATCAATCTGTCGTTTTAAAAGAGGGATTAGCCGACTACTTCACGTCGTTAAACTGCTTATTTTGATGGGGCATGATTTTTAAATAAATGGCTTGGTTAATGCCCCGTGCAATTGAAAAACCACATTTTTTAAATCTTTTAAAATTCATTAAAAATGGATATTTTAAACTTTTTCACACATTGGGGGTGGCTTATTATTTTGCTACTTTGCTTTGTTTTTTATCAAGCCGTTTTACGGATTTTCTTCGGCACTGTCATTGTTCCCGAAGACAGAATCGGGCTTGTAACCAAAAAATTTGTGTTGTTTGGCCCCAATAAAGAATTGCCCGACGGCAAAATTTTGGCACTCAATGGCGAAGCGGGTTATCAAGCTAAAACCCTCGCTCCTGGGATTTATTTTGGGATGTGGTTTTGGCAATTTGATGTCGTGATGCAGCCATTTACGATTGTCGAACAAGGTAAAATTGGGCTTCTACTCGCAAAGGATGGCGGTGAATTGCAAACGGGGCGCATTTTGGCACGCCGCGTTATGTGCGATAATTTTCAAGATGCAGAGGCTTTTTTGAAGAATAATGGCCAAAAAGGCCGTCAATCAGCGTTTATTACGGCGGGAACGTACCGTTTGAATACACATCTTTTTGACATTTCGATTGTACCCATGACTTCGGTTGACGACAATTCAGTCGGCGTTATTACGGCACTCGACGGTGAGCCTTTGCCCGATGGTAATATTGCGGGAAAACCTGTTTCGGGGCATAATAACTTCCAAGATTTTGACCATTTTTTATCGAATGGTGGCAATCGTGGTTTGCAAACGCAGGTCATTTTGGCGGGTAGCTATAACCTCAATCCGTGGGCAGTGACGGTCGAGATGATTCCGATGACGGAGATTCCGATTGGTTTTGTGGGCGTTGTGATTTCGTTCGTTGGTGAAGACGGTCTGGATTTATCGGGCGTTGATTTCAAGCACGGCAATATCGTTCGCAAAGGTCAAAAAGGTGTTTGGAATGAGCCACTTGGGCCGGGCAAATACCCGTTGAACCGTTTTATAATGAAAGTAGAAACCGTTCCAACGACAAATCTGGTACTCAACTGGGCCAGTGCAAGAAGTGAATCACATCAACTTGACCGCAATTTGTCAACGATTACGGTGCGTTCAAAAGACGGTTTTCCGTTCAATCTCGACGTGTCGCAAATCATTCACGTACCCGCTACGGAAGCCCCGAAAGTGATTGCGCGTTTTGGAAATATGGTCAATTTGGTATCGCAAGTTTTAGAGCCGACGATTGGTAACTACTTCAGAAACTCGGCGCAAGGTTCAGATGTGATTTCGTTTTTGTCATCGCGCAAAGAGCGTCAAGAGTCTGCACGGGCGCACATACGGGAGGTTTTAGAAGAATATAACGTACATGCCGTTGACACGTTGATTGGTGATATTGTGCCGCCCGAATCGTTGATGAAGACATTGACCGACCGTAAAATTGCCGAAGAACAAAAATCAACGTTTGAAACGCAACAAAAAGCGCAAGAACAACGGCAAGGCATGGAAAAAGAAACGGCTTTGGCGGACATGCAAAAAGAATTGATGACGGCACAACAATCCGTCATTATTTCTGAAAGAACGGCTGACGCGATGGTCAAAAAAACGCAAGGTGAAGCAACAAATGTCAAAGTCAGAATGGAAGCCGATGCGCTGGCTTTGAAAGTAAAAGCGGCTGCCGAAGCCGACGCGACGCGTATGCGCGCTCAAGCCGAAGCTGATGCCGTAAAATTGAAGGCGGCGGCGGAGGCTGAACGCATCGAATTAACGGGGCGGGCAGAAGCGGCCAAAATTCTCGAAATTGGTAAATCAACCGCCGAAGCCTATCGTTTGGCCGTCGAATCAATGGGTGGCGAGGCGTTTGTTCAATTGAAAATTACGGAAGAAATTGGCCGTGGCCACATCAAAATCATTCCTGATGTCTTAATTTCAGGCGGAAATGGCTTAAATACTGAGGGGGGCAGCGTCGCAGGTTTGATGGGTTTGAAGATGATGGAAATGATGGGTGCTAACAAGTCGTTGGCCAAATCAGAGGCTAAATCGGATAAAACGGATGCGCCAAAAACGGAATAAATAGCTTAATATTTTAATATTAAAAGGCTTTTCGCGCAGTGTACGCGAGAAGCCTTTTTTAGTTTAAACGCGTTCAAGCGCAACATCAGGCTGTTCGGGCAACCAACGTTAATCACATTATCTACTTTTATAACCCCGCTTTCAAACACAATGCCCATAATACCCCGTCAAACTGTCTTGTTGATACTTATGCATCGTGTGCATAGGGCTAAAGACTAAGGGCGGTGATAATGCGGGTTTTTTTCATATCAAAATACTGAGGGGTAACATTAGTTTAGAACTTTCCAAAGGTCACAAATCCTTGGAAAGTTAGTTATGAATAAAAATAATCTAAACTATCACGATTTTTTAAACACATTTTTCGCTTTATTGTAATCCACAAAATAAATCATTTTGATTGTAAATGCGTTGTTTTGAGGCGCACCCGCAATACCGCGCACGTTTTCAAAGTAACCTTGATTGCGGATTGTCGGCTGACCTGCTGCATAATTATCAAGGCTGTTTTTCCAAATAAAATTGAAAAAACTGCCTGGCGCAAACTGCCATGTATAAATAAAATCAATGTTAAAATAGTTTTGGCTGATGTCCGATTGGGTCTTGTAATTCTCAAACGGTTTTAATGTGCCATTTTGTTGCAATGTATAAAACGATGTATATGAAACGCGTGTCCAATTGTGACGCGCTCTAAACGTTAGATTACTGTATGGCGTAAAATTCCAATTGAAGGCCAGATTATTGTTAACAAATAGCAAATCGCGTTGGCCAAAACTGCCGTCGTTTTGCGTAAAATTATAACCAAAATCACGGTTCGCAAAACTTAGATTTGACTCAACATTGAACCTAAAATGACTATTGACGCGAAAAGTTGGGCTAACAAAAAAATCCATACCCGTATTGTTCCACTCATTTATACGCGACAAACCGACGTAAAAATAGCTTGACAAACGCTTTCTATCGTCTGTTCCTGCATTCATACCACCGCGATACTGAGGGGGCTTGATGAAAGTTGGGCCACCGCGTGATTCAAAATAGTCATACGTTTTTGGTAAAATATTCATGTAATAATTCATCCAACTTTGGTTTTTAAACTTGCCCCAAAAGCCCATATTGATGTTAAAATCTTGATACACAAAGGGTTTGTAACGCATTGTATGATACAGGCCAAGCCACCAATTTGATTGCAAAAACACCTTTCCCGGCTCTGTCTGTTGGTATTGCAAATTTCCGAAATGCGATAAATAGTTTGTCTGTTGGAAAAAACCTAAATCTGACGGATTCCATTTATCGTCTTGAAACTCTTGTCCAACGTTCCACGTCCAATTGCCACTGACTTTTCCTACATTCCAATCCGCAGAGTAGCCCGATTCGATTGAGTCGGGACGAAGAAAAATGTGGCTCATACGGGCGCGACCTCTGAATTCGTATTGGTTTTTTTTGTCGCGTATCTGCCCACGTAAGGCCGATACATTCGCATCGCGTCCGCTACCGTCGCGCCACGTTGCGGCATTTGTAAAACTTAAAGCGGAATTATTTTTAAACAATTGGTCAAAAACCAAAAGGTTGTAATTCGTCAAATCACCCGTTTGAAAATCGCGTATTTTGCCCGTCAAGGTGTCTTTGATTGTGGCAAACATCGGCGCAGAAACAGCATTCAAAACGCCAATCCCTAGCTTGTTGTTGTTCCGTCCCGAGATTTTTGTCGCGTTGAACAACTGACTTTCTTCGGGATTTTTATCGACTATCTCATTGGTTTTCAAATCATTATACGCGCTGTAATATTTTCGCGGTCGGCCTCCGATGCGGCGCGAATAAAAAATATCGCCGCGTCCGAACATATCCGTCCCCTCAGTAAAAAAGGGTCTGCGTTCTTGAAAAAACTGTTCAAAAGGCGATAAATTCAAGAAACGGTTGTCGGATTGCACTTGTCCGAAATTAGGAATCAAGGTTGCGTCGAGCGTAAAAGCGTCGTTCAGTCCCACTTTCATATCCAAGCCACCCGTAATGCTTTTGGCAGTGCCATAGACATTTTTATCGCCGTCTGTTGTGCCAATTGACTTATAATCGGCAGCGATGTAAGGCGAAAATTGCAAACGCAAAGGCGGCTCGATATTAGAAATACCGACCAAATCGCCCCATTGAATCGCCGCCCCGTCAATCTTCGGGTCTAGCGGCGACCACGTGTTTACCTCTCCCAATCGGCGACTTTTGTTAGAGATTTGAAGCCCCCATTTTTGCTCCGCTTGCTTCGGAAAACGGAGGTTGAAATACGGAATTTTCATTTCAACGAGCCAGCCATCCGCAACAATTGACGTGGCACTGACCCATACGCCGTCCCAATTAAAATCGGCGTCGTTCGGCGTCACACGGGCGTCGGCTTGAATATTGCGCGGCGTGACGACGAAGCGAAAACCGTTTTGGTCGTCGTTGTACGTATCAAAACTGCACGTAAAATAGTCCGTATTTGATTGAAAAATGTCGCGGTCGCGTTGGCTAAAATCCTTCCGAATGTTCTTCGGGTCGTCGTGAATGTACGCCGAAATGTAAATCGCCTCGTTGTCATAAACAATTTGCGCTTCCGTCGGATTCGTCGGTTTTGTAAAGGGTTTCGGCTCAAATTGAACAAAATCAACGGCTTTTGGCGCGTTTTGCCAAGCTGCATCGTCGAGTTTGCCGTCAATTTTTGGGGCTTTCAGCACCCGCGTTGCCGTGTAAGTCGGCTTAGGTTTGGTGTATTTTTCGGTTGTCGTTGTTGCCGAAGAGCTTGTGGTGTTTGTCGCGTCAGTAGGTTTAGTTTGCGCGTTTGTTGTGCCTAAAAATAGGGCTAAAACGGCGCACATACTGAGGGGGTACTTTTTTGAATAAATTGCAAATAACTTTTTCATGACGAAATTGGCGGAATGTTTCGGTTGTTTTAAAAATTAGATTAAAGTATTAATTTATACGAAATGGCACACTGATTTGACTGATTTAAAACTGATTCTTGTCAAAACGTTCGGGAAACTTTCAAAGTTCCCCGAACGTTTTGCCGAATTTCGAGCGCGTCATTAGTAGGAGGCAGGACGAAGCAATCTTTAAGTTTTACGGCCTCTATTTCTTTAAAAAGGCAGCTATTTCAGTTTAAAAGTCTGCTAAAATCTTAAGATTGCTTCATCGTGCCTCCTCGCAATGACAACCCGTTTTATTGAAATTCGGCATTATCGAGAAGTTGGCTAAACACGAATTGATATAATATAAAACCCTGATTATCAAACTCTTGGAGGGTTTAAACCCTTCAAGAGTTGCTCTAACCAACTACCCGATAGTTCCGTTGAAATTTGGAATAAATTTAAGATTCCCTAAGTTATCAAGATAAAAGAATTTTGAAAAAAATTACTGTAAATCAGTCGCATCAGTAAAATCAGTGTGCCATTTTCATACAGTATAAAGCACAAAAAACGCGTAAAATACTGAGGGGGTAAAATTTCATAGACCAAACGCTGCGTTATTAACGACAAAATTTTAAGTAGCCATACTCACAAAGTTTTCCTTCTCAATTTATGCTCAATGTCTTGATAATCAAGGAAATAAATTACTTTAATCGTCAAATCATTGCCCGACGGTGTGCTGAATGTTTTGTCGAGATTTGGCAAATAGCTGGCCTCTCGGATGCTTTCTAAGCCTTGTTCGCCGCTAAAAATATTGTTTTTCCAAATGATATTCACGAAACTACCTGGCGCAAATTGCCATGTATAAATCATGTCAATGTTAAAAATATTAAAGTTGCGGTCTTGATTTGCTGTCCACGTTTTAGGGCTTAAATCGCCGTCATCTTTTAGTTTGTAAAAGGCATCATAGACCACTTTCGACCAATAATGCCGCGCTCTAAATGTCAAATTGGATTTAGGACTGAACGTGTATTTGGACGAAAACGTGTTTTCTATCGTCGTTCTGTCGCGTTTTCCAAAGACAATATCACCGTCCGCATTTTGAGCGTTGGCGTAGCCTAAATCATTTTTTTCGATGTAATAATGCGAAAATAGCGAAAAACTCAACTTGTTATTCACTCGATAACGCGGTTCCATGATAAAACGTAGGCGGCTATAACCCGTTTCGGGGCGCACACCGTAACTTATATGGTTGTACCAGTGAAACTGTTTACGGGCGTCCGTCCCCATATTTGAGCCTGTGATGTACATATCGGGGCGTCTAAATGGCGCCCCTGCCGCCCGTGGTTCAAAAAAATCGTAGCTGCTTGTCGGCGAAACATATTGCCAAATATTAGCCCACCATTGGTTCTTAAATTTGCCCCAAAAACCTGTTTCAATTTGCACATCCATAAATTTTTTGCTGCTGTATTGCAGATTGTGGTTGACGTTGAACCACGTTTCGGTATTCAAAAAATATTTACTTGGTTCAACTTGTTGATAGACAATATTGCCATTGTGATTAATGAAATTGTTGCCATAAAAAATGCCCAAATCATTCGGGTCCCATTTATCGTCTTGAATTTCTTGATTCAAACGCCAAACCCAATTGCCGCTAATTTTGCGAACGCCTAAATTGCTTGTAAAACCGCGATTAGGGTCTTGATTTTGCTCAAATATTTGACTCAAACGGCCCCCAATTTGCAGTTCATATTTGCTTTTTTTATCGCGCAAACGCGTAAACAAAGACGATACATTTGCATCGCGCCCGTTGCCGTCTCTCAATGTAGCGGCATTCGTAAAACTCACTTCTGAATTGTTTTTTAAGGCTTGATTTAAGACAAATAGGTTATAATTGGTCAATAAACCCGTTTGAACGCGCCGCAAATCGCCCGTTTCGGTATTCTGAACTTCCGCGTACATCGGAGCCGTGACCGCATTCAAAAAGCCAACGCCTAGGTTGCCTTTCGTTCTGCCCGATATTTTAGTGGCGTTGTACAATTGCGTTTCAGCAGGATTGTACTTAACGACTTCATTTTTGTTGGTTTGCACGTTGTAATAACCGTCGGGTTGTCCACCGATTCTACGGGAATAAAAAATATCGCCTTTGCCAAAAATTTCGGCCCCCTCAGTAAAAAAGGGTCTGTTTTCATTAAATTGCACTTCAAAAGGGCTTAAATTTAAAACTTTATTGTCCGATTGCACTTGTCCAAAATTAGGAATTAATGTCATATCCAACGTAAAACTTTGATTGATGCCGTATTTTACATCCATGCCGCCCGAAATTTGGCGTTGTGCGCCATATTTCAAAAAATTACCCTTATTATCAAATGACGGCGCACGTTGAACACCTGTTGCCAAGTACGGTGAAAATTGCAAACGCAACGGCGGCTTAATGTTTTCCAAATCCGTCAAGTTGCCGTATTGAATCACGAGGCCGTCAATTTTAGGGTCAAAACCTGCCCACGAACCTTCTTCGGTTGTCCTATTAATGCCACGCGCTATTTGTAATCCCCACGTTTGCATGGATTTATCCGCAAAACGCAAGGCTGAAAATGGAATCCGAAACTCGGCTGCCCAACCATCTTTTTGCAATGACACTGCGCTTTCCCAAACGGCATCCCAACTAAAATCCGAATTATTGCCGTCAGAAACGCGGGAATCAAACTGCACACCCGCCGCCGTGACGCCAAAGCGAAAAGCATTTTGGTCGTCGTTGTACGTATCAAAACCGACGTTTATCAAATCCGTTGCCACGTTCAAATTGTCGCGTGCGCCCAGTTCTCGACGGATTTTCTTAGGTTCTTTGTCGTACATATAGCCAAAAATATAAATAGCTACGTCGTCGTAAGCAATTTTCACTTCGGTTTTAAATGCCGATTTCCGATAGGGTTGTGGGCGGTGCATGACGAAATCATCGGCAATCGGCAGGTTTTTCCAGCATTCGTCGGTCGGTTGTCCGTCAATTTTTGGCGACTGCGTGATGCGCGTCGCTTTGAGCGAAGGCTTCGGATTTTTGATGTATTTGGCCGTGTCGGTTGTGGTTTGAACCGTTTGAGCCGTTGTTTTAACCAAAAAAAAGGTTAAAAACAGTAAAATACTGAGGGGTGTGTTTTTCAAAAAATGGAGATAGATGCAATGCTTTTTCATGTCGAAATTAAAGTTTAGAATAACTGTTTGTTTAAAAATAGATAAATTGAGCGCAAAACTCTTTGTTTTTAAAATTATGGTAGTTCTATGTAGATACACATGGCCGTGTGTATTTACGGGTGTACGATTGTACGATGTAGATACACATGGCCGTGTGTATTTACGAGGTAGATGATTGCGCGATGTACCTTTACGCCAAAAGATTATCCGTTCCCCTTAAAGTTGCACGGGTACGATTTTTTTCGTAGTATATAATTTAAAGAAAGGGCTTTATTGTTTAGTCGTAAAGCCCTTATCAATCAATAGAAGTATGACAGCCGAGAACGATTTTGTTTTTTGTCATTCAATAGGAATCTCTATTTTTTGGTATTTTAACACACATAATGGAGATTCCTACTGAATGACAAAAAACAAAGCAAAAAATACTGAGGGGTCTAGAAATTCATCATTTATAATTCATCATTATTTAATCAATACTCGTATTAAACGCGCCTGTCATGTCCACGCCGTCCGCTTTAATCGCCGTTATCACGCCTTTGAATTTGATAGAATATTCAGCCTTTCTACCCAATTTCTGTTCAAAATCCGCTTTGTAACGTTTGAAAACGGCATCATCTAGTTCTTTTCCATCAACAATCAATTCGTCATTATCAAAGGCGACTTTACATTTTTTATTCAACTGAATGTAACCGTCTTTAACTAAGTTTTTGAACAAATCATTTTTGGCTGTGCGACTGCGACTGTCACTGTCGTTGTTGCTGTAATTATAACCTCTTGCTTGATTCTGAGCGTCGCGGCGTGCTGTTTCAGCATCACTTCTTGCTGTTTCGGCATAGCGGCGTGCTGTTTCAGCATCATGTTTTGCTGTTTCAGCATCACGTTGCGCTGTTTCAGCATCACGTTTTGCTGTTTTAGTATCGCGTCTTGCTGTTTCGGCATCGCGTTGCGCTTGTTGCGCCATTTTTTGAGCGTTTTTACGTGCTTGTTCGTTTGTTCCGTAGCTGTAACTGTACCCTTTATTCACTGTGCAATTGCAATTGTTTTTAAAATCTTTAAATGCTATTTTTAAATGGCTTAATTCCTTATTTAATGCTTCTATGATGTCTTTATCCATGCCTGAAACTTTTAATTTCTGTTCTAATTTTTTAGTATCCGCCATTAATTGTTTCAATTTCTCATCTTTAATGCCTGCATTTTTTAAACCGCCCATTTCATCCATGAAAGGATACAATTCTTCTTTTAAATCTTCAAAACAATCCGTGCAATCGTTGTCGTCTTGTCGGTGCATATTGCCACTGATATTGTTGTTGACAATCTGAAAACCGCCCGTCAACGGATTCAAACTGCTGTTGTACCACAATAAACCAAACTGCTTCAATTGTTCAGAAGTTGCTATTTGTCCATTGTAATACACCTTATTATTCGTTAATGTCAAATCGCCCAAAAGCGTTTCATTTTTGTAGCATTTCCAAACATTACTGCCGTTCAATGTAAAACTAACGTAGCTAAAACCATTGTCAGCCTTCAAATGCAAGGTGTTGTACGGGTCATTCGTGTCTCGATTAATACGGTTCGATTGCGGGAAATTACTACCGTTCGGGCTGTTCGTAACAGTCTGCAATTTCTTATTTTGATACCGTTTTACCGTTCCATTCGGTTTTATAATCGCTTCTAATTCGCCTTTTTCGTTGAACCGTTGAATCGTGCCGTTCGTGCCAACAACACCGCTTACTTTACCATTCGGATGGTAACTTTTACGCCCGTCCGTTGGTTTAGCGTCTTCTTCGTAAGTCGTTTCGTCACCACTAATATTCATAGAAATACCGTCGCCTTTCATAACAAAACCGTTTTTATCAACCGATAAAACAATGGGATTGCCTTTATCATCCACACCGTTCAGATGCAAACCATTCTCATTGACGCTCAAATGATTACTGCCGTTTTGCATATACATTCCTTCGGGGGTGTGTGCGACTTCTGGAAACTGCGGCGTCGGTGGTGTAGGCGGTGACGGCGGCGTAGGCGATACAACTATCCGATTAATGACCTTTGCAAATTTGGGAATATCCGCGCTCGCCACTTCCAAACCGTTGATATTGAACTGAATAACCTGCCGATTTTTCACGGTCAAATCTATATCCTGCGTGTTGTCGCTGAAATTATATTTGCCGTCTTTGATGTCCCCCGACATTGGCAATGAATCGAGTTGACCTTTTTTATTGATGAAAAACAAAAAATCCCGAGGCTCTACATTTGGGTCATTTTCAGACGAATTATCGGCATTTTCGCTTGAATTTTCGTTAGAATTATCCAATAATTCAGCGTTATAGACATCTACCAAACCATTGTCCCGACGGTCAAGACGGTTGCCACCAAAGGCTAAGCCCATCATCAATGCCACCAAAAGACAGGTTGCAATGAGTTTTTCACGGATATTCGTCTTGTTTTGCGGCTGATTCAACACCCGTTGAACGCGCATCAGCAGTTGATTTTTACCGCTTTTTCCTGCAAAAGCCATGGCCATTTGCGGTGAATAATACGCCATTTCTTGAACCGAAACCAAGGATTTAGCGTAAGTCATGGAGTTGCCGCAGAGTTCAATCGCTACATCGTCGCAACAGTTTTCACGTTCTGCCCGAATTTGAGCAGAAATCCACCAAACGGCGGGATGAAAGTAAAACAAGGCTTCAATGACGCTTTGAATGATGTTAAACGCATAGTCGTTCCGCATGACGTGTGCGAGTTCGTGCGCCAAAATCGCTTCTACTTCGTTCGGATTTAAGCGATTAATTGCCCCAATCGGAAACAAAATGACGGGTTTCAAATGCCCAATCACCATCGGCGACCGCACCAAAGCCGATTCGACCAATTCAATGCCTTTTTGAACATTCACCTTCGCCGCCAAACCGTTGAGCAGTTCTTGCCAATATTCATCAGCAGGGAAATTCATTTTGCTTTTCAAATAATACACATAACTAATGCTGCTCAACAAACGGAGCATAAACAAAGCCACGCCCAACACCCAAATCGTCACGATGAGGTAAATATGACGGTTGAAATAGAGTTTTAAGCCCGATATACTGAGGGGGGCTTCGATGTCGGAATTGGGATGTCGGATGTCGGTTGTCGTAAGATTTAATGTCGGTGACGCTTCCGAACTTCCCACTACCGACGTATCAGGAATGAAAACGAGTTGCCCCGCTTCTTTCGAGAAGTCGTAGTAAATACAAAAGGTTACGATTGCCGACAAAAGGACGGTCATTAAGGCCAAATTGCTCAACAAATACCGCGTTTTTGCCGTTTTGTTGCGTAAGACTATCATCACGACGCCCGACAGCAAGGCAATGACCATCGCTTGCCAAAGACTGTGAATGACCGTCCAACCAAGGGCGTAATTCAAATTGTGCGAAAAGCAGAGGAATGTATTTTGCATTGTTTTTTAATTGAAGAATTAAAAAATTAGAATTGGTTTGATTTAATGACTGTGCGTTATGAATTTTTAGCTTTGTTTTTTGTCATTCAGAAGGAATCTCTATTTTGTAATATGTTTAATGATACACACAATGAAGATTCTTTCTGAATGACAAAAAAAGAAAATAGGAATCGTTGAAGTCGATTAATACTTGAAATTAAAGTGATTTAGCTTTATTAAACTCTAATTCAGTACAACTACTATTAGTGTCTGTCTCATATTTCCATTGATTGTTCGCGTCTTTTACTGGCTCTTTCTCGCTGCGCTCGAAAATCGCCATCTGAAGGATTTTTTAGGAGGCAGCTTGTTTTTTGAAAGAAAATCGTAGATTTTC
>JAYSRS010000394.1:0-4159 GCA_043720935.1 Saprospiraceae bacterium | reverse complement strand
TAATCAAAAAAAGCACGCTCGCCCTAAAAAATGTACTGAAGGGCGATTTTCGAGCGTAGCGAGAAAGAGCCAGTGAACTATGATAATTTATTTATTTCACGTTCCTTAGGCGTAATGGCATATTGATTGGACTGACACGACTGATTTACGCTGATTTACTTAGAAAATCATAAAAAAATCAGTGTGAATCAGTGTATCAGTCCAATCAGTGTGCCATCACGCCTAAGTCTAAGCGGCATAAACCCGACATCCCAAATCCGAAATCGCCTACCTTTGTTGCTTATAAAAATCCACGATACGCTCATCCGTTCTGATGTCGTTTGGTCGAATCGGTTGCTTCAAAACGATGCCGCCTAGGGTTCGGCAACGGCTCAATGCCACGTAAGTCTGTCCCACTTCAAATGCACCGCCCGTCAAATCTATAATTACTTTATCGAATGTTTTGCCTTGCGATTTATGAATTGTCATCGCCCACGCTAAACGCAACGGATATTGTTTGAATGAGCCGACCGATTCGGTTGAAATATTCGCCCCGCCATCGGCCAAAGTATAGCGCATAATGTCCCAAGTTTGACGCTCGACTTCAAGGTTTTTAAGCGAACCATCGCGTTCTTCGACTTGAACGACAATTTTATCATGCTCTAAACGAACGATTTTTCCAATCGTTCCGTTAACAAATTCCCGCTTCGGGTCGTTTTTGACAAACATCACTTGCGCGCCCAATTTTAGTTTCAAAACGGGTTCACAAGGGGCTTGTTTGGCATCGAACGCGCCCGTCAATTCGGCGATAAAAGTAAATTCTAAGGTTGCTAAACTCCGCAATTCTCGGCTATTTATTTCATCAACGACGACATTTCTAGGCGATAACGTGATAAAATAGTCGTTATCATTAAAGTTTTTGACGTAACGCACGTTCAAATCGTCCAAATCATCATAATCTACTTCACCCGTTCGCACGGCGTCGAGCAATCGAACAAAATGCCGCGCTTCTTGCCGATATACTTTCGATAATTCCATCATTTCTAATTCAAAAATACCCCCCTCAGTAAAAATCGCGCGTTCCTTAAAAACTTTGGCCGAAAAGAAGTAGGGGGATTCATAATAGGTTTGAAAAAACTGCTGCTCCTCGGGCGACGCCACAACGGGCGGCAATTGGAACAAATCGCCAAAAAAAACGACTTGAACACCGCCAAAAGGTTCGGGATTTTCTCGATTGATGCGTAAAAAACGGTCAATGTGGTCAATCATTTCGGCACGCACCATCGAAATTTCGTCAATAATCAACACTTCCATTTTCAAATACAAGCGGCGGTCTTTCCGTTTTTTGATGTCTTCGGGGCCGAAAAACTTGCCTGGGAAACCAAAAAACGAATGAATTGTTTGTCCTTGAACATTCAACGCCGCCACGCCCGTCGGTGCTAAAACGACGCATTTTTTCCGCGTTGTGTTGCGAAACAAGTGCAATAACGTGGACTTTCCCGTTCCTGCACGGCCCGTGATGAATAGGTTTTTCGCCGTTTTTTCTAGTACGTCGAGCGCGAATGTAAAGTCCGCATTAAGTTCGAGTGGTGATTTCAATTGCTAAATAATTGATTATTAATGTTTTATAATATCTGCAATTTCGCAAATTTCAACATAATCTTCCGCTGCGGTTGGTCGGTCAACTCTTTAAACACGATGGTCGCCACGCGGTTGTCTTTTGCCCCTTCGATGGCCGTTACTTTGCCTTCACCGAACTTCAAATGGAGGACTTTATCGCCAATTTCAATTTTTGCGGAGTCCGAAGCAACAAAAGTCGCGGGGTCAACCCCCCTCAGTAAATTAGCGTTTTGAGCCGTCACGGGGCGACTAAAACCACCTGATACTTTCGCCGTTTGATTCGGCAAGCTAACCAAACGACCGCCCGACAAACCGCCTAAACTGTCGGTGGATTCCACGGGAATTTCGTCCAAAAACATACTTGGGTCAGAATATTTCATTTGGCCGTGCCGATAACGGCTTGTGGCATAGGCCAAAGTCAAAAACTCCTCCGCACGGGTAATCGCTACGTAAAACAAACGCCGTTCTTCATCCATGCCGTCGGGCGAGTCTTTTGACATAAAAGAAGGAAATAAATCGGCTTCCATACCGCCCACAATGACCGATTTGTATTCCAATCCTTTGGCCGAATGCACCGACATCAGCGTGACGACATCGGCGTTCGGGTCTGAGTTGTCGGCTTCCGTTACGAGCGCAATGTTCTGTAAATAAGTGGATAACGATTTATCAGGTTGTATAATATCATCCGATTCTTCGTCATTGTCCACAAATTCTGAAATGGCATTTATCAAGGCATTGGCGTTTTCGATGCGCCCGACGCCTTCCAAAGTTGTATCTTGTTTGAGCTTGTCTTGCAGACCCGATTGCTTGTAAATATAGTTCGCAATTTCATACGCATTCGCCTTTTGTCCCCGTTGGATGAACATGGAAAACATGGCGACAAAATTTTGCAAAGCGTTGTTTTCACGCGTCGAATCAGTGTATTTTGGCAGCGTTTGCCACAATGTTTCGCCGTTTTGACGCGCCAAAGCCGCAATTTTTTCAAGCGAAGCGTCGCCAATTCCCCGCGTCGGATAGTTGATAATGCGCCGCAAAGCCTCGTCGTCATTTTGATTGACCACTAAACGCAAATACGCAATTACGTCTTTAACTTCCTTTCGAGAATAAAAAGATTGGCCACCAAAAACGCGGTAAGGGGTGTTTGTGCGTCGCAAAGCCTCTTCAAAAGGCCGACTTTGCGCGTTGGTGCGGTACAAAATGGCAAAATCGCCGTTGCGAAAATGGTAACGATTTTTTTGTTCCAAAATCAAATCCGCCACGCGTTTAGCTTCTTCTTGGTCGCTTTGGGTTTTCAGAATTTTAATCTTTTGACCATCGCCTTTGTCCGTCCAAATTTTCTTTTGAATTTGCCTTTTATTGTGGTTAATCACCATGTTTGCGGCGTCAACGATGTGTTGCGTCGAACGGTAATTTTGTTCCAATTTAAAGGTTTTCAGGTCTTTAAAATCCTTTTGAAAATCCAAAATATTTTCAATCGTTGCCCCGCGAAACGCGTAAATAGATTGGGCATCGTCGCCCACAACGCAGATGTTTGTAGGTGAGTTAGGATAAACGGTTAATTTTCGTACAATTTGGTATTGCAAGTAGTTAGTATCTTGAAACTCATCTACTAACACATATTTAAAACGTTGTCTGTATTTGTCTGCGATGTCAGGATTTTGGTGCAACAAGACGTATAGTTGATACAATAAATCGTCAAAATCCATCGCACCCGCCCGTTTGCAACGCAAGGCATATTCGGCATAAATCTTATAAATGTAAGGCCGTTTTGTCTGTTTGTCTTCGGCCATCAACGCCACATCTTGTTCGTAGGCTTTTGGCGAAATCAGATTGGATTTGGCACTCGAAATGCGGGTCAACAAAGCGTTTTCGTTGTATTGGTCTTTCGACAAATTCAGTTCTTTGATGATGTTTTTTATCAAACTTTTAGAGTCGTCGCTGTCGTAAATTGTAAAATTTGAAGCATAACCAATGCGTTCGGCATCCCCCCTCAGTAATCGGGCAAAAATGGAGTGGAAAGTGCCTGCCCACACGCGTTGTGCGCGGTCGCCGACGACATCGGCAATCCGTTCTTTCATGGCCTTTGCGGCTTTGTTCGTAAAGGTCAAGGCCAATATTTCCCACGGGGCAACGCCTTTTTCGATTAAATGCGCGATGCGAAACGTCAAAACCCGCGTTTTGCCCGAACCCGGCCCCGCGACGACTAAGACAGGCCCGTCGGTTGTGGTAACGGCTGCCCGTTGTACGTCATTGAGTTGATCTAAATAAGCTGACATATCCAATATTTTAAATCCTCCATCTAAAGATTGAGGCAAATGAAACCCTACACAAAGGCGCAAATGTCGTTTTATTTTTTAAAATTAAAATAAAAAGTTTTTATTATAGAAATCTGTATTTTATTTAAAACAAAAACAGCTTAGGAATGCGAAATAAATAAAAGCGTATTTTCATACACACTGTATTTCGCTGCGCGAAAAAGGCGTGCGTGGAGAAAATCTATCGGAGGCAGCTTGTTTTTTGAAAGAAAATCTACGATTTTCTTTCAAAAAACAAGCTGCCT
>JAYSRS010000393.1:0-4163 GCA_043720935.1 Saprospiraceae bacterium | reverse complement strand
TTATGGTACAAAAGCCTTTTTGAATAATTCATAAATTGTAAGTCATTGATTATCAGCACGGTTCAACGTTCGGGGAACTTTTAAAGTTCCCCGAACGTCCGCCGTACCATAAAGCCGATAATTCCGTTTCTTAATTCTAAAAATATATAAAACGCACTACTTAGTGGGTCTATTTCTCATTTTTACCATGCTTTTATCCATTGCTTTTGCTCTGTTTCTGTCAAAAAAGTCCATGCCACAATGCGGCTTACCTTATTACCTTGTTGCATGTCTATCGTTTTGATTTCCAATGCTTTGAGCCGTTTGAGTGTTTCTAAAATCGGCTTCAATGTCGTTTGTTTTGACACCAACGTAGAATACCAAAAACAGGAACCCGCGTATTGTCGGCTCTGTTGCATCATGTTTTTTATAAATTCGACTTCGCCGCCTTCACACCACAATTCGTTGTTTTGGCCACCAAAATTTAAGGACAATTTAGCGTTCTTCTTTTGGGTCAAATTATTTAATTTACGTTGCGTACCTGCTTGAGCCTCAGCGCGTGAGGCATGAAAAGGCGGGTTGCAAAACGTGGCATCAATACGCTCGTTTTGTTTCAAAATACCGTTGATGCTGTCTCGATTATCGGTTTGCAAACGCAACTCAATCACGTCTTTCAGCGACGGATTCGCTTCAATAATTTTACCTACCGATTCAAGCGAAACGGAGTCAATATCCGACCCAATAAACGTCCAACCGTATTCTTTGTGGCCAATAATCGGATAAATGCCGTTCGCACCGACGCCAATATCCAAGCATTTTATGGATTGACCGACAGGTATTTTACCCCCATTTTTAGTGGCCAACACATCCCCAATATAATGCACATAATCCGCCCGACTTGGAATCGGCGGGCATAAATAACCCGTCGGAATGTCCCAATTATCAACGCCATAATGCTGTTTCAACAAGGCTTTGTTGAGCATTTTAACCGCTTCGGGATTAAAAAAATCAATGGAGGCGTCGCCGTAATTCGTCAACTGAACAAACGGGGATAGTTCGGGACAAGTTTGCGTAAGTTGTTGAAAATCATAACGTTGTCGGTGCTTGTTGCGTGGATGAAGTTGGAATTTTTCGGTATTTTTATCAAGCATGGATGCTGTTTTTTATTGAAAATACTGAGGGGTATCAAAAAAAATAGAGACAAGGCATACCTTGTCTCTACCCTCATTTTTACACTTTTTTTTATGCCTTTTTACGCGGCTTCTTCGCTTTCGGCGGGTCGGCCATGATGTTGCGCCTTGCGTAAGCCGCATATTCGCTCGATTCGTCGAAATCGTCGGGCGTTTCGAGGCCACGCGTCCTCGGTTTGTTCGGATTCGGCACGATGAACAGCGTGTCAGGGTCGAACGTCCAACGGCAATCAATGTGCAGCCAACTGTCGGTATCGTCTTCGATTGTCGAAATAAGACCCTTCAAATCGGGCCAATATTTCTTCACAACATCACGCATTTCTTCGCCGCCCATGTCGTCAATTTTAAGGTCAGCCGCCGCGCCAAATTTGTGTTGCGAATACTTCGCGCCCGTGTCGGTGTCGAACATCCGCAGACCCGATTCCTTGTAGTGACCGCCCGAATGCCAGTTGTTGATAGTGATGGAGCGACCTAGTTTGTCCCGTAAAAGTTGAGCAGCTTGAACAATGCGTTTGTCAACAAACCATTGCGCTTTTTCGCCGTATTGCTTGAACATTTCGGGATAAACGAATTCTTCAATCCTAAAGTTTTTCGTCAGTGCCATGTAAACATTGGTAGTTTAAAAATGAAAGAAAGAGATTGATTATTGATTCAAAATTAGGGAGGCAAGCTACGAAAAACCTTTTTAATTAATTAAAAATTAAAAACTAAAAATTAAAAATTTGTCGGAACACTTGCCTAAAAATCACCATAATTCACTTGAAAACACGTCAAACCCAGCACAGAACGCCACAAATCCACTACTTGGTCGCGGTCGTCCAATACAAATTCGATGTAATATTTTCCTAAAATGTGGGCTTCAAACAACTCTTTTTTGACGATTGTATCGGGGCGATTATCCGCCGTTTTCCGCAATTCTAACAAGTCATACGCAATATTATTTGCCGCTAACCAATTGATTGTCTGCATTTTATGTTCTTCTTTCCGACCCGACAAAAGCAACACTTTATGCCCCAAATCTTGAAACGTTTTCAAAACTTTGGCCACAGGAACGTTCAACACATCTTCTTCGCATTTGGCCGCATCGAACGGGTTTCTACCGTTCATCAAGGCCAAAGTCCCGTCCAAATCACAAATAATTGCTTTCGGCAAAGCGGCGTCTTGTTCCATCAAATTTGACACAGCATAAAACTGACGGTGCATATCGCGGATGCGCTTTGCTCCCACGGGTTTCGGGCGTTTTGCGTCCCGTGCAATGCACTCTTGAAGCGACGTTGTCATCTCTTTTACCTCAACTTGAACGGTATCATTATGATTTTTATTAAACGTTTGAACCAATTGACGCACACGCGTTTCGTTCGTTGAAGACAGGTTTGTGTCGTCCACTATGACGTGTTTCCCTTCTTCTAAAGCCTTGACAATCAATACATCACGCACTTTTTTGACAAATTTCTCATTGCCCTGACTCCAATGCCCGTTGTCGAACATGGCCCGCAAATCGTCTCGATTGATGCGTTTGTAAGTGTTCGGTGCTTCGGCCACAAGCTGTTTTGCGTAAGTCGATTTGCCACTCCCGGGCAAACCCCGCATGAGGATTACTTTTTTCATATTTATTGCTGTTTTAGCGTTTTTTGTTTCACACAGAGTTCACGAAGGACACAGAGTTTTTGATTTTTTTTGTCATTCCGAAAGCATATAAAAATTAAAACTCTGTGTCCTCTGTGAACTCTGTGTGAGACTAATCTAATTTTGAAAAGGGTTTTTGAAACGATGGTCTAATAAGTTTCCAAATCACGTCGTCGTGTGGTTTTTTATCCAATATTTTGAACAATACTGAGGGGTATCGGCACGTCAAAAAATAGGCGGCAGCTTCTTTGCGCGTCTCAAAATTTTCGGTATTCGCCTTGAAATCCGCTTGACATTGCGCCTCAATTGCGTCAAATTGCGCTTTTAAATCGGTGCTTGTCGCTTTCACCCAATCGTAAAATTCATCGGGAACGCGGTCTAAAATTTCATCAAAAGGCATATTTGCGGCCAAATATTCCCAAATATTGACATTCGATACCTGCGTCACGATGCGGTGAATCCGCAAATATTCTTCAAACTTGATTTTATACCGCAAACCGCTTTTGTATTGAATCACAAACCCTTCCCGATTTACTTCTTCCAAATCGTTCAACGTAGAGACAAGGCATGCCTTGTCTCTACTACCAAACGTAATGCCGTGATACTGTTTTACCATCGAAAAGCCGACATCAACCAAAGGTAAATTTTCACCCGTTTGGGTATCAATAATCGCCGTTAAAATCACGTCTTCCATTGCACCGTAGTTGACGACGATGCGATTTTCTGGATAAATAATTTCAAACAAATACGTTTTTGTTTGGTCGAGGCCCCTCAGTATTTGGACATATTTCGACTGCAAAATCGCGTTCGCTTTGGTGGATTGCTCGCTAGTAAATGAACCACGCGTGGCCATAAATGCTTGATTATCAACGAAATACAAAATACCTAGTGAGCCATCTAATTTTTCAAAAATAGAAAAAGGTTCGTTTGGCAACACTTGATTTTCCTGCTCACCCAAGTTGAAAAACTTCTCGAAAGGCCGCGCCACGATGTTGTACGCACCGTCTAAAATCAAGCCGCGACACATCAGCGTCACGGCATTCCACACGCGTTCATATTGCGTTTTTGGCGTATAATTATGGATAAACAAATCGTATTTTGGATGCTTTTGTACATTCACAAAACCGCCGTCTATCATGTCTTTTAGTAATGCTAAATCAATCATCATAATAGAAAATTTAAGATGTCAAATTTCAAATTTTAAGGTTCAACAAGTTAATTACTGATAACTTCGAAAATCTCAATTTATCTCTAATTTTAATAAAAGAACGTCGTCATTGCGAGGCACTATTATCCCTCATCGGGACTTTTACTTTGGAATGACGCTAAAAGTGGCGTAAAACGTTCGGGGAACTTTGAAAGTTCCCC
>JAYSRS010000392.1:0-4171 GCA_043720935.1 Saprospiraceae bacterium | reverse complement strand
TCCTCCTCAAGGCGACGCGAGAAGGCGCGGGACTCCTAAAAAATCCTTCAGATGGCGATTTTCGAGCGCAGCGAGAAAGAGCCAGTAAAATACGCTTTTATTTACTTAACGTTCCTTAGAATTAAAATAATTTTTAATTAAAAAAAAAGAGGCTCTTTCGTCAGAAAGAGACCCCTCAGTATTTTTGCTTATTTAGGCTTACAATGTCATAAAATATCGCTTTTCCATCCTTCTAACTGCCTTGTAGCAGCATTGAAATTCACACCAATGCCCATTTTAATTCGACTGTCTGCTTGATAAGGTACGGCGTATTGCTTGTCAATAATCTGTTGAAAAGCGGTTTCTGCATCACTATTGATTTTAAATTCAAAAATATAGATATGCGTTGGTGTTTCCACAATACTATCTGCCCGTCCTTTTAAGCTATGCACTTCGGATTGAATATACAAACCTAAATATTTGAACAAAATATGTATTAAACCATGATAAAAACCTTCGACTTGTTGCTGCGATTGATGCGTGTAAACATCAAAAGCCAAGCTGCCAAACGTGGACACCAAAATGTCTTCTACTTTCGCTAAATCATTGGCCAAAAACGCTTTTTTCAAATGTACGACCGATACGCCGTTGCCGCCACGAACGGGGGCCATGCCGTCCATCAAAAAAGAATACATTGCTCGCCGCACTTCTTGATTCGGATAACTCAATATCAAATCGCCGTCTTGCAGTTTTTCTTTTATCGTCAAATAACCCGCTTGAAACATTAGCGACGTAATTTCTACATTGTCCAAGCTGTATTGGCTCAAAAAACTGCTATTTGTTTCGATATTATCGGCATAAAAAAAGATTTCTTCTTGCATTTTCTTTGCTAAAAACGTCGGTGTACCGCTCTCAAACCAAAATCCTTGAAAGTCTCGGTTACTCAAAAACAATAAAATGCCAAATGGATTATATAATTTCGTAATGCCATCCCAACTGTATCCGTTGTACCATAACCGAACTTTTGCCAAAAATTCTGCGCGTGTAAGTTGCGGAAATTGTTTCCAAGCCTTTTCCATATACTCGGGAAAATTACTTTCTAATTCTTCTTCCGTGTAACCGAGCATCGTTGCATAGTCGGGATGAAGCGTCAAATCTGTCAAATTATTCAACTTAGAAAACAACGAAACCCGTGTGAATTTTGACACGCCAGTGATAACTAACAGGCGAATTAAATGGTCTTTATCTTTCAAAGCTCCGTAAAATAAGCCTAAGATTTCTTGATTTTCCTTCGCTTTATCAATCTTATTAAATTCTAAATAATCCGTTATTGGCTTGTCGTATTCATCAATTAAAATGACGATTTTACCTAATTTAGCGTGGAGTTGTTCCAACAAATCGGCAAACAGGACTTTAATACTCGGGTCGTCGGGCGGCGTGAGGGCATATTTTTTATAAAAATCCACTAAGGTTCTTCTAAGCCCTTCTTTCAAACCAAATTCTTCGTAGTCCACGAGGTTGAAGGACATGTGTAGAATCGGATTGCGTTGCGTCCAATCCCATTTATCGCCTATCCAAGTATCGGCAAAAAGGTCTTGACTGCCCTTAAACAGTTCGCTTAACGTAGAAAGCAGTAATGATTTACCAAAACGACGGGGGCGTGAAAGGAAATACATTTTCCCTTCCGTACACATCTTGTAAATATGCTCCGTTTTGTCAACATAGATGCAATTGTCTTCCCGCAAATCGCGGTAATTTTGACGGCTTAATGATAGAATTCTCTTTTTCATAACACAAATATAATCGTTTTTTAGACCCCCTCAGTATTTTTGCCAAAAACAAGCAAAATGACCATTGACGTAAGTGCGTGGACAGGGTGTATGTATTTTGTTAGAACCAACCGACATACTGAGGGGGTAAAATTTATTAAAATTAATCTAACTCTTTCTTGGACGGAGATACGGAGGGGGTATCTTTGAGCCTCTCATTACGTCTTTTTTAGGCGTATATTCTATTTTTTCTTTATCCTATTTTAACAAAAAAATCATTTAGCAGATGAAATTAAGAATGCTTGTAACTGGCGCAATCGCCCTTTTTCTCTCTTTTTCTACATCCGTGTCGGCTCAACACGAGTATTTGTGGGATCATTACAAAATGTCCATCGAATTGCCCGACGATTTTAAAGTCGTGACAAACACGGACACCGAATTTGAGTGCGACGGCGACGGGATGCACCTGTATATGTACGTGTTTGAGGACGGTGACGTAACCGTTGAACAGATGCACGACGCTACGCGCAAATTGGCCCGCGACCTCAAATTTGAGATAAAAGACCAAGACTACACCGTGGATTACAACGGTTTTCAAGGTAAGTACGTTTTGGGCTACAAAGACGGTTTGCAAGTGATGATTTGCGGGCTTATCAATCCTAAAAATGCCACCAATTTTTTCACCGTAATTGTCTTTGAAGACGGCGACCACACGGCAGAAGATGAAGGTATTAAGATTTTGAACAGCCTTGAAAATGAGCAATAATCTGGCAATTGAGGCTTAGTTTAAGGCAAGTTGTTAGTTTTAAAAACGTACTAGTTGAAGCAATTTAATTCACTTCAATTGGTGCGTTTTTATGCAAAAAGCCTTGAAAACATCCGTTTTCAAGGCTTTTTTTGTTGAAATACTGAGGGGGTATAATTTCAGATTTCAAGTGTGAGGTATCTAAAATCTTAAATTGGAAATCTTTTACCGTCGGCTCGACAATGTTTTTTGATACCCAATCACGCGGTCGAATCGTGCGCCAAATGCGCGGTAATAAATGATGATGTGGTATTCATTTTCCGTTTCGTACCAATCGCCTTCAAGCATTGAGAAATCAGGAATCCCCGTTTTTCTAGGCACAACGACGTAGCAATAGTTGTAAAAACCTTGTTTTAATTGGATTTCACCTGCATATTCCAAGCGTTTTTCATCGTATTCTAACTTAAAACGGTCGTCAATTTTCCAATCTGACAACTGACCAAAGACATACACATCGGCGTCGGGAATCGGCTCTTTGTACTTCAAAGCCATGAATAAATTGCCATAATCGGCTTGAATCCTTGAATTTCCGCCGCCTTGATTCCTAAAATCTTGCGTTTCGACGAAGTAGCCACCGTTCAAATCGGGATAAATCAGATAGGGTTCGCGGCTACGGTCGAGGTCGGGGCGCATCAAAAATTCCCATGTATCTTCGCCGTTGACAATTGTCTGAACGCGCTCCGACCGAAACCGCGTCGAGCGCATATCCACGTAACGCCACTCCTTGCCCGCAGGCCAAACCAAAGAATCTTGATAGTCAAAATTGATTTGGTCACCGACCACAAAACTTGGTTTGATGTTCTGTTTAGCCCTGTCCCAACGCCCGTTTTGTATTACTGTTGCCCGTAATTCGTTTATGGGATTAGAAATGCGGAAATTTTTGACTTCTAATTTAAAATCTAGTTCATGCGATGAATTGAATTTGAAACCAATGGGAATCTGAAATTCAGGATTTGGCAGCAAAATCTCTTCAAAAACGATGAAACGGCGCGTCAAAATTGGCGTTTTTTCAGCATTATCCTCAAACACTTTGAGCAAATAATTGCCCGATTTGTTCCACCGAACCGTCTGATTTGGAATTGTTACTTGATAACTAACGTAGGCCACGTTTGTCGCTTGTGCATTTTTCATGTCCGTAATACGGTCTTCCATCAAGCCTTCGAGGTACTCAATTTTCTCCAAACGCGTCGGTTGCCAATCGCGGTCGCATTGCTCAATTGTGTAGGAAAAATTGGAAAAAATGGCGTTTAAATCGTCAAAAGTGAGTGTTAGACTCCCACCTTTGAGGGGTGTAACGGGCAAATTCCCATTTTTGAAATCGCCATTTACACGCAACTGAACGGACGCAACGGTTTCAGAAAAAATCGTATCTATGTTTTGCGAAGCTAAATAAAACGGGCAAATGGCTATAAAGGCAAGCGTCAAAAGTTGTTTCATAAAAAATGTTTTTTCTCCACGGATTTCACGGATTAACACGGATTAACACGGATTATTTTTGCAAAATTGATGGGGTGTCAAGTAACCTTAGGAACGTTAAGTAAATAAAAGCGTATTTTACTGGCTCTTTCTCGCTGCGCTCGAAAATCGCCATCTGAAGGATTTTTTAGGAGGCAGCTTG
>JAYSRS010000391.1:0-4172 GCA_043720935.1 Saprospiraceae bacterium | reverse complement strand
ACTCATTGATTATCAATACGGTTCAACGTTCGGGGAACTTTTAAAGTTCCCCGAACGTGCGCCATAACGTGCGCCGTACCATAAAGCCGATAATTCCGTTTTATAATGTACAGGTGACTTTAGTCGCCTGTGTCAAGATATTAGGCAACTAAAGTCACCTATACTCTACGTCGCCTATACCTTACCCGACACGATTAATATGAAGGACTACTTAGGAAGATTAAAGGAATCTTCCTAAGATTTATAAACCATAGAAAAGGGTCTATCTCTTGCGAAATAGACCCCCTCAGTATTTTGACCAATATTTTCTCGCCCAACGTCGTCGAGGTTTAAAACCCTGTCCATTACCCACAAGTTTTTTGACCTCATAAATCCGTAGGATTTACACATTTATAGGAAAAAACGAACGAACAGCATCCCGAATCCGTTAGGATTCGCACGTTTGTTCAAAATGCGCCGAACTTTTAACGTGCGAATCCTAACGGATTCGGGGAACTTTCACGGTTGTTTTATCTATAAATGTGCGAATCCTAACGGATTCGGGGAACTTTCATAGTTGTTTTATTTATAAACGTGCGAATCCTAACGATTCGGGCTTAAAAAAAAGATGTGGGTAATGGACAGGGTTTAAAACCTCGACGACGTTTTGAACATTACTGAATCTTCATCACAAACGGCAACCGCATCTGCGGCCCATTCCACGTTTTAATTTGCTTCGCAAAATCGTAAAATTCGGCGTATTCGCCTAGTTCTTGACGAATAATTGTGGCTCGGATGCCATCTGAATTCGGTTTTTGACCTGTCATTTCTTCGATAAACGACTGCAAGGCATTTTTAGGTTTTGGATATTCCGCCGTTTTGTAACTCGACAAACCCGCTTTTGACGCCGCCGCCGCAATTGCCCTGTCAAGACCACCAATATCATCTACCAAACCAATTTCTTTTCCTTTTGCGGCTAACCACACGCGACCTTGTGCGATTGCGTGAACTTCGTCGCGGGTTTTGTGGCGATTAGTGGCCACAATTTTCAAGAATTGCTCGTAAATACTGTCCGTTCCCGCTTGCAAAATCTTGGCTTGGTAGTCATTCACATCAAAATTTGTCGTTATGCCGTGGGCATTCGCCGACGTTTTGACGGAATCGAAACTGATACCTAATTTCGATTTAAATGTCTTTTGGAAACTTGGAATCATCGAAAAAACGCCGATTGAGCCCGTCAACGTAGCGGGTTCGGCGAAAATTGAATCAGAAGCCATCGCAATATAATAGCCGCCCGACGCCGCATATTCGCCAAAAGACGAGACAATCACTTTGCCCGATTGCTGCGCTAATTTGAGTTCGTGCAACAAAATATCGGAGCCGACAACCGAGCCGCCGCCGCTATTGATGCGGAGAACAATCGCTTTTACCTTATCGTCTTGACGCAATTTGCGAATGATTTTAGCGTAGCGCAAACCCTCGATTTCACCACTTTTTTCTTCATTGCCATCGCCGTAATTAATCGTCCCTTCGGCGTACACGACGGCAATTTTATCGCTGCCCGACCCTTTTTTACGGGTAATGCCTTGCGCGTAATCGGTTAATTGAATAGATTTTATCTTGTCTTTCTCTTTGAGGTTCAACTTGTTACGCAACATTTTTTGAAACGCATCATAGTACCCCTCAGTATCTACGAGCCTCAGCCGCACCGCATCACGCGCATTACGCACGAGGATTTTATCCGCTATCTCAAATAATTCTGCCTTTGAAATGTTACGCGACGCCGCGACGTCCGTTAGGTATAAATCAAATAAACCACTGATGTATTCCCGTGTTTGCAAACGGTTTTGGTCACTCATTTTGTCCAAACGAAACGGCTCAGTCGCACTCTTAAATTGCCCCGCGTAATAAACTTGCCACTTAACATCAAGGCGGTCGAGCAAATCTTTCATAAACGGAATTTGCGCCGCATAACCCTTGAAATCAACGTCGCCGTTTGGATTAATCATAATCGTATCCGCTACGGATGCCAAATAATACGCGCCTTGCGACATATCATCGGCGTAAGCCACGACAAACTTACCGCTTTTTTTGAAGCGTTGAACGGCCTGCCGAATCAATTGCGCCTTGGCAAATCCCGCAACGGACGACCGCGACGTAAGGGCAATCCCTTTAATATCATCGTCGGTTGCCGCGTGGTCAATCGCTTCAACGAGGGCGTGAATACTCATGGTTTTATCGTTTTCAAAAGGACTTTTTTCGACATTATCCGTCATTTCGGGCAATTCACCCGACTCCAATTTGATGTCTAAAATACTGTTGGCTTCGGCCTGTTTGCCCGATTTTTCATCGTCCGAACCCGAAAAAATACCAATGCCGATGGTTAAAAAAAAGAGGACGAAAACGGATAAACAAACGCCTAAACAAGAGGCAAATACGAATGTGAGAAACTGCTTCATGCTATTAAATATTAATTTTTAAATTATGGTTGACTACACGTTTGATGAATGATGAAGAATAAGGAGTGAAAGTAGTAAGCGGTCGGCGAACGGTCGCTTTTTTTAGATTAAGTGGCCGTTTACGCGGATATTTCGACGGTTTTTTAAACCTCAAAGTCACAACGCAGTCCAAAAGTTGAGTTTGGGGTTTTGAGTTGGGTGCAATAGCCCTAGACATCATGGGCTATTGCACCCAACTCAAAATTCAAAACTCCTCTTTTTTCAAACATTTTTAAAAATCAAAACATGACCGTTTCTTTTTTACGCTTACGCAACACCGTTATCGCGCTCATTTTTCTAGCAAACACCGCAATAAACGCGCAAACACCGCTTTATTTCCCGCCCGTTGTGGGCAGCACTTGGGAAACAACGCCGCCGCAATCCTTGGGTTGGTGTGCGGCCAAAATTGATTCATTTTACGCTTTTTTGGGGTCACGCGACACGAAGGCGTTTATCGTTTTGAAGGACGGGCGCATCGTTTTGGAGAAATATTACGGCACTTTTACGCAAGATTCGGCTTGGTATTGGGCTTCGGCGGGAAAAACTTTGACGGCATTTTTGGCGGGTGTCGCGCAGCAAGACGGCTTGATAAACATCAATGATTCGACCTCAAAATACATGGGCGTTGGTTGGACAAGCCTCCCGTCGGCGAAAGAACGGCTTATTACGGTTAGGCATAATTTGACAATGACAACGGGGCTTGACGACGGCGTTCCTGACGATAATTGTATGTTGCCAAGCTGTTTTATCTACAAAGCCGATGCAGGAACGCGGTGGGCCTATCACAATGCGGCCTATTACATGGTGCAAAATGTAATTGAAAAGGTGTCGGGCTTGACGATGAATCAATATACGAATCAAAAATTGTTCACAAAAACAGGCATCACGGGTCTGTGGGCGAACAATATTTTTTTCAGCAAACCGCGTTCAATGGCGCGTTTTGGACTGCTGTTGCTCAACAAAGGCAAGTGGAATCAAGACATTATTCTCTCCGATACGGCGTATTTCCGTGCTATGACAAACACATCACAAAATCTGAACAAGTCTTATGGTTATCTGACGTGGCTAAATGGCAAAGGCGCGTTTATGTTGCCCCGTACTCAAATCGTTGGACAGACGAACCTTGTGCCGAGTGCACCTGCGGATATGTATTGTGCATTGGGTAAAAATGACCAAAAAATTTATGTTGTACCAAGCCAAAACTTGGTCGTCGTTCGGATGGGCAACAATGCGGGAAATACGACTTTCAATGCATTGAGCAATTTTGACAATGAAATTTGGCAACGCCTCACAACGCTCTCGTGTACGGGCGTGCCTACGTCAGAAAAGTTTAACACTCAATTGTTTACAGTTTATCCAAATCCCGTATTGAACATTTTAACTATTGATTTCAGTAAAGATTTAACGGACTTTGTAGGTGAGATTTCAGACATTAACGGACGGATTTTGCGGTCGTTCAATGGTCAAAAAACGGTGGATGTTAGCGGCTTGCCGACGGGTTTTTATGCCTTGAAAGTGTCAAATACTGAGGGGGTCATTTTAGGACAGAAGACGTTTGTGAAATGAAGGTGTTTAAATCTATTTAGACGGGTTACGGGCTGTTTTTCGCTGCGCTCAAAAGACGCCCTTCCAAAAAGTCTATTGAGGCGAGGTTGTTTTTTGTTGAAAAAAATCTTCGATTTTTTTCAACAAAAA